>JALXCE010000001.1 GCA_026991055.1 Caldifarciminota bacterium
GAGGTTATCCAATCACCCCCTCATCTGAAATAGCAGAGGTAATGTCAAGAGAACTTCCCAAAGTGGGGGGTGTATTTATTCAGATGGAAGACGAGATTGGTAGTCTTGCAGCCTGCATAGGTGCAAGGCTCGCCGGTAAGAAGTCAATGACAGCTACGTCCGGACCTGGCTTTTCACTCATGCAGGAACATCTGGGCTATGCAGCAATGGCAGAGGTTCCAGTTGTTATCGTGAATGCAATGAGAGGTGGTCCATCGACCGGTCTTCCTACAAAGACATCACAGGGCGATTTCATGCAGGCACGCTGGGGCACGCATGGTGACCATCCGGTTATTGCTATTGTCCCAGAATCTGTCCACGAGGTTTACCACCTTACCATTAAGGCAGTAAACCTTTCAGAGATGTTCAGGGTTCCTGTTGTCCTTCTGATGGACGAGACACTTTCACATTTGAGAGAAAAAGTAGATATTCCTGACGAGATCGAGATTTACGAGGCAAAGCCTATAGACTTACCTCCTGATAAATTCCTGCCATTTGCCGATGGCACCGAAAAATTTGCATCTCTTCCGCCATATGGAACAGGTTACAGATACCATATCACAGGTCTTGCGCATGGAGCTGACGGATTCCCGACAAACGACCCCGAGGTTATCGTTAAAAATATGAACAGGTTCCTCAAGAAATTTGAGGGAGCCGAGGACAAGGTTACTGATTTTGAAACCGTGAATACAGACGGTGAGCTTGATGTACTCCTCGTTGCAGCCGGTTCAGTTGCAAGACCCTGTAAAGAGGCCCTCAATTGGGCAAGGGAGCAGGGAATTAAAGTTGGGCTCTTTAGACCCAGGATCATCTGGCCCTTCCCTGAAAAGCATCTGAAAGAATATGACGGCAAAGTTAAACATGTCATCGTTGTTGAACAGAATATGGGACAGCTTGTCCATGAGGTCGAAAAACTCTTCAAAGAAACACCTGTCCATTCTGTTGTAAGGTATGACGGGGAGCTTATTACCCCATTTGAAGTAGAGGAAGGCATCAGAAAAGTTGTTTCATAAACAAACTCAAGGGGGATAATTTATGGCAAGAGTTAAGTTCAGGAGGAGTATGGATAAAAAGTTGTATGCAGCAATACTTGCTGCGGGTGAATCAAAGAGGATGAAGTCGGAAAAGAGTAAGGTGCTCCACAAGCTCTGTGGCAAGCCCTTGCTCTATTTTCCGATTGAGGTTGCAAAATCATTAAATCCAGAGGAAATATTTGTGGTGGTTGGCGGCAGAAGTGAAAAAGAGGTGAGAGAGACTTTTAAAGATTCCGGTGTGACCTTTGTCACACAGGAAGAGCCAAATGGAACTGGCGGTGCCGTGATGGAACTCGAGCCATTCTTTGAGGATAAAGAAGCGGATATCTTTATCATTCCGGGGGATGCTCCCCTACTCCGTCGGGAAACAGCTCAGGAACTTGTGAGATTTCACCAGGATAGAGGTGCTATCGCTACGGTTCTGACAGCTGAGGTACCAGACCCCACTGGCTATGGTCGCATCATTCGCTCCATCGGTGACCGCATCTTAATGATTGTCGAAGAGGCTGATGCCTTTCCAGAAGAGAAGGCCATAAGAGAGGTCAATTCAGGAATGTACGTCTTTGATACATACTCTCTCTTTAGATGGCTCAACGAACTACGGCCTAACAATAAACAGGAAGAATTTTACCTCACAGATGTGATAGAAATTTTGCAGAGGAGACTTGGCGGTGTGTTCGCCTATAAAGTGCCGGACTATACGGAAATTCTTGGAGTAAACACCCGAAAGCAGCTTGCCGAAGCCAACAGAATTATGAATGACAGGCTCAAAGTGGAGCACATGGAGAAAGGAGTCACATTCATAGACCCGAATACGGTTTATCTCGAGGTTGACGTAGAAATCGGTAAGGACACAATTATCTTCCCCTTTGTATCCCTTCTTGGAAAAACTGAGATTGGCGAAAAGGCGGAGATAGGTCCCAACGTGACCTTGAAAGATGTTAAGGTCACCAATGGAAAAGTCGTTAGAGGTAACAATTACTTTGAGAATCAGGTGATCTGAAATGGATGTTGAGAAGGTGGCAAATCTCGCAAAACTCACATTCAACTCCGAAGAAGAAAAGGAAAAGACGGCTAAGGAATTTGAAAAAATTTTGGAATTTGTTGGAAAAATAAAAGAGTTAAACCTTGAGGGAGTTGAACCCCTCACCCATCCCCATGAGGGATATCAAAAACTTAGAAAAGATGTGCCAGGTCGGGGGCTCTCCAGGGATGAGGCCCTGAGGGACGCCCCCGAAGTTTACCAATTCTTTTTCAAAGTACCATCCCCTCTTAAGGGTATTTCCAAAAAGTGAGAGCACTTGTTGTAATACCAACTTACAATGAGAAGGACAACATCCGGGAGGTAATTGATGCGACTCTCCGGGTAGACCCTCGTCTGGACATCCTTGTTGTAGACGACAATTCGCAGGATGGCACGCAACAGATTGTTCGCGGAATTATGAAAAAAACAGACCGGGTAAACATGATAACGAGACCCGGTAAACTTGGACTTGGCTCAGCATACTTACGAGGTTTTGAGTATGCACTCGAGAAAGACTATGACTGTGTTATCGAAATGGACGCTGACCTCTCTCACCCGCCGGAAAAGATTGCCGAATTTCTCAAAGTGATTGAAAATGACGAGGCTGACGTTGTGGTAGGGTCCCGCTATTCCAACGGAGTAAGCGTTGTAAACTGGCCCATAACCCGACTCCTTCTCTCCTACTTCGCCAACGTTTATGCAAGAATTGTCACAGGGGTTCCGGTGTATGACATGACTGCAGGATTTGTTTGTTATAAAAAAGAGGTGCTTCAAAAGATTGACCTTAAGCACAATCACTTTCCAGAGGGGTATGCCTTTCAGATAGTTATGAAATTTCATGCTTACTACAGCGGCTTCCGCATCAAGGAAATTCCTATAATTTTCTATGAAAGGCGTTCCGGTGTCTCCAAGATGTCTAAAAAGATCGTGAGAGAAGCGATGTGGGTAGTGCTTAAACTTGGAATTAAAAGGATCTTTGGAAAAGTGAGGAAAACATGAAACTCGTTTTAACTGGTGTAACCGGATTCGTAGGTAAAAATCTTGTTCCAAAACTTTTGGAAGAGGGGCATGAAATCAGGGCGCTTGTGAGAAAAACTTCCCGCATTCATAGACTCTCGGGGTATAACATTGAGTTCAAAACAGTTGATTTTCTGGACAAAGAACCCCTCAAAGGTGCTTTCGACGGGGCTGACCTGATCATCCATATTGCGGGAACAATAGCCGGTCTTACCGCTGATGATTATATGAAGGGTAACTACCTTGTTACGAAAAATCTGGTCGATGAGTACATTCGAGAAAATTTAGATGTTCAGTTTATCTACATTTCATCACAGGCAGCAGCCGGGCCTTCTCGTGTAGGTATGCCCAAAAAAGAATCAGATCCATCGGAACCCGTTTCAATTTACGGGAAATCCAAGCTTTATGCGGAAAATTACATCCGTGCCCACGCGGAGCAAATAAAATTTACAATCTTGAGACCACCAGCAATTTATGGACGAGAGGACAAGGCCTTTCTCTTTTACCTCAGAGCCATCAAGCAGCACTATTTCCCCCACATAGGTAAGCTTCAGGAGCTTTCCATTGTTCACGTGGATGACGTGGTACAGGCTATAATGCTTTTAATGGGTAACGAGAAGGCAATAGGAGAGACTTATTTTCTGTCAGATGGAGAAATTTATCACATTTATGAGCTCATTAATATGCTAAAATCTGCCATCTCAGTGGAGAAAGTTTATGTTCTCCACATCCCCACGTGGCTTGCCATGATTTATGCGTTTATCAATGAAAAAATTGCACTCCTGAGGGGCAAACCCTCTATGGTTAATAGAGATAAAATCCGTGAACTCTCGCAGGAGGCATGGACAGTGGATATTTCAAAAATAAAATCCTTAGGCTACAAACCCACAAGATTTTTCAAAGAGGGTATCAAAGAAACAGTCAGCTGGTATCAGGAGAAAGGGTGGATTTAATCTTTACGGGACATCAGATCCTGTAAGACTTTAACTGGCGTAAGCCCGTTCGAAAATTCCAACCCACAGGATTGGCGTTTGCGTAACAGGTGCATGTTAGTTTTTTCTTCACATCGTCCTGTGGAAGATTTACGAAACGATATCCCTCCCCCACTTGCTGCGCAAGTGGGGGAGGGCGATGGGAGGGAGTTTTCCGCTCGAAATTTTTAAATATCAAGTACCACGTCATATCCCTGCAAGGCAAAGATGTATTTCTGATAAAAAATTCTTAATGTGCCCCCTCTCCTTTCATTCTCCCCCCGCAAACAAATTTATGCGGGGGGAGGAAAGCTTTTTTACGTGAAACCGTCAGTATATCTTAGGACTTAAAACTTTACTCTCTAATTCATCTCATTCGAACAGACCCAACTGCCATAATCCTGTTCGAAAAATTTCGAAGCCTTTGAATTTTAATGAAAAAATTGCCCCAACCTTGTTATCTCCCCCCACGCACGAAGTGCGTTGGGTAGGTTAGGAGAGGGAATTTTCGAATAAACTCAACTGACATTGAAATTATTATCTGAGGCATTTAATATATTTCACCATGAATATCGGAAAATTCCTCGTGTATACTGGCCTGTTCCTGGTTCTCGTCGGACTGTTTTTTATTCTGTTTGAGAAATTTCTGCATTTTGGAAGACTCCCGGGTGATGTTGTTTACGAAAAGGATAATTTCAAGGTCTATTTCCCACTCGGCACCTCAATACTGATATCCATCATCCTCACCCTTCTCCTGAACCTCATCATGATTTTCTTCTCCAAAAAATGAAGAAACTGGACGATTATATCGTTAAAGAACACCTCCTTCCCTTTTTAGGTGGATTGAGTGTTTTAACCCTGATTATGATTTTAGACCGGGTCTTTGACCTCCTTGACCTGTTTCTCAGAAAGGGCATCAAATTTCTAATCGTCCTCAAAGTATTCATTCTTTCCCTTCCCTTCATCCTTGCCCTTACGGTTCCCATGGCTGCATTAATCGCTACACTCATGGCATTTGGGAGACTTTCTCAGGATTTCGAAGTCATGGCGATGAAATCATTTGGAATCTCCCTCAAACGCATGCTCGTTGGTCCTCTTGTTTTTGGTTTTTTAATCTTCGTCGTCATGTCAATTTTCGATAATACCGTTTTGCCTGATGCAAACCACAAACTCAAGAACTTATTGATAGACATACACGAAAAAAAACCTGTCGCACAGATCAAAGAAGGGGTTTTCACAAATATAGACAACTACTTAATTTACGTCAGGAGTAAAAACGAGAGAACCTCAGAGGTGAAGGATGTGATGATTCAGCAGGTGCTGCCTGATGGGAGAGTGAGAACAATCTTTGCCGATGCAGGTAAACTTGTGAGTACACCCGAAAAAATAGTTTTTTACCTTAAAAACGGCGAAATCCATGAGACAGAAGGGCCGAGGGAAGAGCAGTATCGCATAGTCAAATTCACGAAACAGGTCATAACAATCCCTGTGAATTTCAAACTTATCATGCACCAGAGGCAGTATCGAGGAGCCCGTGAGATGTCTGCCTCAATGCTCTACCATCGTATTGAGAGATTAAAGAGGGAGATTAAAAGATTTGGCAACACAGATAAGGGAAAGGTTAAATACATGAGAAAGAGAATTTCACAGCTCTGGGTGGAGATTCACAAAAAATTTTCCATTCCCTTTGCTGCCATTGCATTTATCCTCATGGGAGCACCTATTGCCGTAATGACAAGGAAAAGCGGATTCAGCACGGCATTTGGCATATCCTTCCTGCTTTTCATGTTTTACTACATTTTTCTTGTAGGGGGAGAGGAACTCGCTGACAGGGCAATTATTCCACCGCTCGTTGCCATGTGGTTCCCCAATATACTATTCATCGGGATTGGTTTATATTTACTCAAAAGAGAGGAGAAAGTGTGATGGAAAATTTCAAGTCAGGTTATGTGGGAATAGTTGGAAGACCAAATGTTGGCAAATCAACTCTTATTAACAATTTTTTAAGGTTCAAGCTGTCCGCTATTTCACCAAAACCGCAGACAACAAGGCACAAGATTATTGGAATACTAACAGGTGATAATTACCAGGTCATATTCCTGGACACACCGGGAATACTCGAGCGGGCCAAGTACGAACTCCATAAACTAATGGTAAAAAGGGCATTTGAGGCTATTGAAGAAGCAGACCTCGTTCTACATATCACAGAGCCCTTCCTGCCCCCACACGAAATAGATTTGAGGATCATTGAAGAAATTAAAAAGCGTGGGAAGAAATCCATTCTTGCCATAAACAAAATTGATACCATCAGGCGAGATGAGGTCCTGCCTGTGATTGACCACTATTCGAAGCTCCACAATTACCTTGAAATTGTTCCCATAAGCGCGCTAAAACTTATAAACACAGATGAACTGCTCGACCTCATTATCAAATACATACCTGAGGGAGAGCCCTTCTATCCACCGGATATAGTAACCGACAAGCCGGAGAGATTTTTCGTCTCAGAGTTGATAAGAGAAAAGGTCTTTTACCTTTATGGAGAGGAAATCCCCTACTCCACTGCGGTGCTTGTTGAGGAATTCATCGAAAATAGTCCACAGCATGGTGGTAAGGACTACATCAGGGCAATCATCTATGTGGAGCGTGACACACAGAAGGCGATAATACTCGGTAAGGGTGGCAGAGCGATTAAAAAGTTGGGAACCATAGCAAGAAAAGAGATCGAGGCTCTTCTGGGCCGTCCTGTCTATCTTGAGCTCTGGGTGAAGGTAAAGCCAAAGTGGAGAAAAGATTTGAGAATTCTGAGTGAGTTAGGATATTGATGGAGGAAGAAGCATCAAAAAGTTAGCAAAGCTTATCTCCTATCTATCGGATGGGACTTTAATCTCTGTCATTGTGTTCTATTTATTCGCAAAACGTTACGAGCACTCGATAATGAAAGCTATCGAATGGACACTGCTAACTCTGATTTTCTCCACTTTAATCCCATTTACAGCCATTTATTACTCCTGGCGACGTGGATGGATTTCAAGCTTTCATCTCGATAAAAGAGAAGAGCGGTGGAAATTTTTTGTAATAAGCATTCTCTCAGCTATGACTGGCGCGATTGTCCTCTACGAACTTAATGCCCCACGTGTTCTCACAGTTGCAATGGTTAACTACGTAATTCTTGGCCTTGTTATGATGACAATTACTTTTTTCTGGAAGATAAGCCTGCATGCATCTTCTATAACTGCTTTTATGGTAGCAGTGGTCGTAGTATTTGGCACTCAATACTGGTGGGCATTGCTTTTTATCCTGCCGGTTTTATGGGCCCGGTACTACCTTAAAAAGCACACAGCAATGCAGCTTATTGCTGGAACTTTCGTTTCGTGTGTTATAACATTTTTCACGTTCAGCTACTTTTTAAAATCGGTCAAATAAGGAGGAAGTTATGTCAATACTGGTTGATGAGAAGACGAGGGTTATCATTCAGGGTATTACAGGAAGGGAGGGGTCAGCCCGTGCCAAATTGATGAAGGAGTATGGGACAAATGTAGTTGGAGGAGTGACACCCGGAAGGGGAGGTATGGAAGTACACGGAATTCCCGTGTTTGATACGGTTAAAGAAGCTTGGGATGCGGTGGGGCCCATTGATGCAAGTGTTGTATTTGTGCCGGCACCCGCGGTAAAGGAAACAGCCCTCGAGGCAATTGAGGCAGGAGTTAAATTGCTTGTTTTGATACCTGATAGAGTGCCCATTCATGATGTTCTTGAAATAGCAAAGAGGGCCGAGGAGACCGGAGCAAAATTTGTTGGTCCAAATACACTTGGACTCCTCTCACCAGGTAAGGCAGTACTTGGAATGATCGGTGGTAGAGCTGCATCAGCAAGAGAGTGGTTTAAACCCGGTTCTGTGGGAGTTACATCACGAAGTGGAGGTATTACCTCGGCAATTTCATATTACCTAACAAAAGCTGGACTTGGCGAAAGTACAATCATTCACGTGGGTGGAGATGCCGTGGTAGGACTCCCCCACCCTGAGGTTATTAAACTCTTTGAGCAGGATGAGCAGACAAAAGTTGTCGTGATGTTTGGAGAGATTGGAACCACTCAGGAAGAAAGGGTTGCTGATTTGATTGAAAAGGGTGAATTTACCAAACCACTTGTGGCCTTTATTGGTGGAAAGGCTGCAAAGTCTGGAACCCGATTCTCCCATGCCGGGGCAATCATTGAAGGAAATAGAGGCACGTGGGAGAGTAAG
Organism: Caldifarciminota bacterium; assembly: GCA_026991055.1. Lineage (GTDB taxonomy): Bacteria > Hydrothermota > Hydrothermia > B15-G9 > WFZT01 > WFZT01. The sequence goes on from JALXCE010000001.1 coordinate 8,329, forward strand.
GTTAAACGCTTGAGAGAAGTAGGAGCCCACGTCGTCGAATCTTTTATGGACATTCCAAAGGTTACAAAAGAAATTCTTGAAAAAATTGGAGGATGAAAATGGGTGAACTTCACTGGAAAACATCAATTACAAAGATTGAACCCAACAAGATTTCTGTGAGGGGCTACCCCATTGATTATCTGATGGGGAAAGTTACCTTCGCTCAGGCCATTTATCTTGTGCTAAAAGGTGAACTGCCAGATGAGAAAACGGGAAAAATGATAGACACCATTTTAGTTTCATCCATTGATCACGGTGCAACACCGCCTTCAACTCTTGCTGCGAGAACCATTGCCTCGACAGGATCACCTTTGAATGCTGCCCTTGCCGGTGGAATCCTTGCCATTTATAGATACCACGGAGGTGCCATTGAGGATGCGATGAGGTTTTATATCGAGGGTGTAAAGAGGGCCGAGGAAACGGGAAAGAGTCTTGAAGAAACTGCCATTGAGATGGTGAAGGAAAAGAAGGCCAAAAAGGAAAAGGTGTTTGGATTCGGCCACAGATACCATACCAATGACCCCAGGACCAAAAAGCTTTTTGAGATCGCGGAGGAGACCGGATATTCTGGTAAATACGTGGCCTTTGCAAAGGCAGTTCAAAAAGCACTTGAGGAGGTTCTTGGCAAACACCTTCCGATAAATGTTGATGGTGCCATTGCTGCTGTGCTCTGTGAGCTTGGATTTCCACCTGAGCTCGGGAACGCATTTTTTATTATGTCGAGAACTCCCGGGATAATTGCGCACGTGCACGAAGAGCAGACCAGAATGAAACCCATGCGAAAAATCCACCCTACAGACCACGAATACGATGGACCTGAGAGAGGGCTGTAGAAAATTGTTGAGGCAGTAAAAGTTCTTTGGGAAGGGAATTGTACTTGAGGAAGGAATTTGGGTGGGAAAGTCTCATTTGGAAATAAGGTCTTTTTAACTTTTTCATCCACTTTTTTACGGTTGACAGGGAAAGGGTGGGTAAGCGATAATAAACGCAAAACGTGCCGGAGTGGCGGAACTGGAAGACGCGGCGGATTCAAAATCCGCTGGTACCAAATACCGTGAGGGTTCGAATCCCTCCTCCGGCATAATCCAGCTCCAAGAGGAGGGGAAAATGTGTGGAATAGTT
>JALXCE010000002.1 GCA_026991055.1 Caldifarciminota bacterium
GCCTTATGGTCAAATTTATCTCCTTCACTGTAGGTCGCAAGCTCCTTCCTGTAAATCGCTTTGGGTGATTTACGACCCACAACCTGCATGCTTCCTTTATAAAACTTCAACCTCACGGTGCCTGTTACATGCTCCTGAGTTTTCTCCATAAAGGCATCAAGCGCCTCCTTCATGGGAGAGAACCATTTCCCGAAATAAACAAGCTGGGCATAATAGTTTGATAGATTCTGCTTCAGGAAAATCAAATCCTTTGGCAATGTTAGAAATTCCAGGGCTTTGTGAGCCTCGATGAGGCTCAGGGCTCCCGGGGCTTCATAAACCTCTCTTGACTTAATTCCCACAAGTCTGCTTTCAATATGGTCAATTCTACCATATCCATTCTCTCCACCCACTTTGTTCAGGTATTCGATAATCTCCAGGAATGACTTTTTCTGACCGTTTATCCCTACAGGCACACCTTTTTCAAATTCTATTTCGACATAAGTGGGCTCATCCGGGGCCTTTTCAGGGGCGACTGTCATCAGGAATGCGTCCTCCGGGGGTTCAACGTACGGGTCTTCAAGGACTCCCGCTTCAATGGACCTGCCCCAGATATTGAAGTCAATGGAATACGGGCTCTTTTTAGTCACAGGAATAGGGACACCCTTTTCTTTTGCATAGTCGATGAGCTCATCACGTGAAAATTGCCACTCTCTTATGGGAGCTATGACCTTGAGGTGTGGAGCAAGGATATTGAAGGAAACATCAAACCTCACCTGATCATTTCCCTTTCCTGTGCATCCATGCGCAACTGCCACAGCGTTCTCCTTTTCTGCAACCTCGACAAGAGTTTTTGCAATCAGTGGACGGGATAGCGCACTCACGAGTGGATAAACCCCTTCATAAAGGGCATTTGCCTTGAGCGCTGGTAGAACATACTCGTTGACAAATTCTTCTTTCTTATCAAAGACATAAACTTTTTTAGCACCGATCTTGTAGGCTTTCTCCTTTATCTCCTCGAGGTCTTCACCCTGCCCAACGTCTATTGTGACGGCAATTACACGGTACCCGTACTTGTCTTGAATCCATTTGATAGCTGTTGAGGTATCGAGACCTCCTGAGTATGCGAGCACTACATCACCCATGTATAACTCCTCCTTATCGTGGTTCCTTTCTCCATATGGATAATCTGATTTTTAATGGACCCTGCACCGGTCCAGTTGATTATGTGAACAAACTCTGTGCCAAGCAAAAGAGAAGTTCTGGCGGCCTCCAATTTTGGAATCATGCCACCTGTTATGAAATCTGACTTTGCGATTTTATCAATTTCATGAAGGGTGATTGTGTCTATAACCTTTCCTTTATCGTCAATGATACCCGGGACATCTGTGATCAGGAATAGATGGTCGGCATTGACCGTCCCTGCTATGTGGGAGGCAACAGTATCTGCATTTATATTCAAAGAATTGCCGAAGGGGTCTGTTCCCACAGGTGCGATAACAGGAACGTAGCCTGCTTTAAGGATGTTTTCAAGGATTGCGGTGTTTAAACGTCTTATTTTTCCAACAAAGCCAAGCTCTGGATTTAGGATGTCTGCTTCAATGAAGTTTCCATCCTTTCCGGAGATACCAATTGCCGAGACTCCTGCCCCCTCTAAGGATGCGACGAGTCTCTTGTTTACTGTGCCGCATAAAACCATTTCAACAACCTTTAGAACTTCCTCAGTTGTGACCCGTAGTCCGTTGACAAATTTTGTTTCCACACCGAGCTTGTCGAGCATCTGGGTAATTTCGTTGCCTCCACCGTGAACCACTATGACCTGGTGCCCGTAATGAACGAGTTCAGCGATTTCCTCCGCAATAGGGAGGAAATTAGCCCGTTTTGTCATTTTGCCTGACACTTTTATTACGATTTTCATACTTCTATGCCTCCTAAGGGTAGCCCTTTTGTTTCGTTAAAGCCAAACATAATATTCATGTTTTGAATTGCCTGCCCTGCTGCCCCTTTGATGAGATTGTCTATAACAGAGATAATAACAGCAGTCTCTTTATCTTCGAAAACCGAGATAAAGATGTTGTTTGAGTAAGCCACGTCTTTTAATGAGACCTGCTTTTCACTGAAGACTTTCACAAAGGGTTTATCGGAATAAAACTCCTGCAGGGCATCGTAAATACTGAAGTCCCTGGTTTTTGTAACGTAGATTGTGGAAAGAATTCCACGTGATAGGGGCAGGAGACCGGCAGAGAATGTGATGTCTTTACCTGTTATCTCCTCCATCTCCCCAACGTGCCTGTGGACTTTTCCCACAGAATATTCGAAGAAGTTTTCGTTGACTGAAATAAAGTGGGTTTTTGAATTGCAGGATTTGCCTGCACCTGAGACACCTGATTTGGCATCTACAATAATCCTTTTATCAATGAGGTTTGCAACGGGCAGGATGGGGATAATAACACTCGTCGGGTAACATCCGGGATTACCCACAATCTCTGCATTTTTAATCTGATCAGAGAAGAGCTCCGGGATACCGTATACAGTTTTTGGGAGGTAGGCTGGGGCTGGATGTTGCATTTTATACCATTTTTCGTAGGTCTGTGGGTTTTTGAAACGGGAGTCACCGGAAAGGTCAATCACCTTCACACCGTTATTTAAGAATTTCTCGGCAAATTTAGCGGATTTTCCGTGAGGGAGAGCGAGGAAGACAATGTCAATGTCGGTAAAATTAAGTGCCTCAACATGGGAGATGAATGGGAATTTGTATTCGTGCAAGCTGGGGAATAAGAAGTCTATACGTTCAGACCTGTGCTCCTCGGAGGTGGCAAAAACTACGTCCGTTGCGTAATGGTTTTGCAGCAGACGAAGGAG
>JALXCE010000003.1 GCA_026991055.1 Caldifarciminota bacterium
CACGCTTCGCGTGCGGCCCCCCTTTTAATTCACAACAACTTCCTCTCCTTCGCCGCTTTCTCAAGCTCCTCCCTGAAATCGGGATGGGCTATCTTTATCAACTCCCTCGCACGTTCCTTTAAATTTTTCCCATGCAGGAATGCCACTCCATACTCCGTCACGATGTAGTGTACATCTGCACGGGTTGTCACAACACCTGCTCCCTGCTTCAAAACAGGCACAATCCTTGAAATGGTTCCACCTTTCGCCGTGGAAGGCAGTGCTATAATTGGCTTGCCGTTCTTTGCTGCGCCAGCACCTCTTATGAAATCCACCTGGCCACCAAAACCACTATAAATATAAGTTCCTATGGAGTCTGAACACACCTGACCCGTAAGGTCCACTTCGAGAGCCGAGTTGATTGCAATCATGTTGTCATTTTTCGCAATGACAAATGGGTCGTTTGTGTAATCAACCGGGTGCATCTCAAATACAGGATTATCGTGCACAAACTCGTACAATTTTTTGGAACCGAGGATAAAAGTCGCTATCACTTTTCCCATGTGAAGGGTTTTCTTGGCTCCTGTTATCATCCCCGATTCAATTCCTTCCATCACTCCATCTGAGACCATCTCAGTGTGAATTCCTATGTCTCTTTTTGTCCCGCTTAAAAGTTCCAGAACTGCATCAGGAATACCTCCGATTCCAAGCTGGAGGGTAGAGCCGTCTTCAATTAAGTCAGCAATGTATTCTGCTATCCTGCGCTCTACTTCAGTTGCAGGTTTTCTCTGTAATTCCGGTAGGTCCTCGCTCACTTCGACTATCTTTGCCACTCGTGATACGTGGACGAATGAGTCACCAAGGGTTCTCGGCATCTTTTCATTAACCTGAGCAATAACGATTTTGGCCGTTTCCACTGCGGCCTTTGTTGCGAGTACCTCGACGCCGTAGCTCATGAACCCGTGCTCGTCCGGGGGTGACACCTGAATAATGGCAACATCTATGGGCAAAAGATTTCTATAAAAGAGCCTTGGAATTTCATGAAGATGAATGGGAACATAGTCCGCGCGGCCTTCGTTTACTGCTTTTCTGTCCGCTGAGCCCACGAAAAGTGAGTTGTGTCTGAAATGTCCCTCCATTCCTGGCTGTGAAAGCGGGTCATCACCAAGGAGCAGCACATGGACGAGCTCCACATTCTCTAGCTCGTCCTTCCTTTCAGCAAGAGCCCTCATCAGCACGTAGGGAGCGGCTGCGTTTCCGCTTAAATAAACCCTATCGCCGCTTTTAACCACTGAAACCGCCTCTTCGGGCGTGGTCAGCTTCTTTTTATAGTCATCGTACCAGGACATTTTACTCCCCTCCCTTAAGGATTTCTTCTAAGTCTTTGAATGCGAGTCCATTTCTTGCGATATTCTTATTGGTGACGTAGCCACCGTAAGTGTAAACCCCGTTTCTAAGGTCTGGAATCTCAAGCAACGCCTTCTCGACTCCGAGGTCGATCATTTTCTTCAAATAGGGTAAAATGGCGTTGGTAAGGGCATGTGTAGCTGTTCTCGCCACTCTTGATGGGACATTGGGCACCGCAAAATGAATCACCCCTTCGTCCTCATAAACGAAATCCTCACCAGGTGTGAGTCGGGTTGTCTCGGAGCAACCACCCTGATCGATGGAAAAATCTATAATAACCGAGCCATTCTTCATATTTCTCACCATTTCACGAGTAATCAGAACAGGGGTTCTGGCACCAGGCACCAGGACAGCACAGATAACAACATCGGCAAATTGAAGGAGTTTCTCGAGGTTTCTCTTGTTATATAGCAGGGTGACAACGCGCCCTCCAAGCATCCCTTCCACTTTCTCGAGCTTCTCGATGTCGCGGTCAACTATGTAAACACTGGCGCCAATACCGGAGAAGGCCTTGGCTGCGCAGAAGCCCAGAGTACCTGCTCCGATTATAACAACCTCTGCAGGTGGTATGCCCGCTATACCCGAGAGGAGAATACCTCTCCTACCAGCTTTTCTACTCTCGAGTAGACGACCCGCTATCTGGACTGCCATTCTTCCAGCAATCTGGCTCATAGGACGCAATACTGGTAATGTTCCATCCGGTTTCTGAATTATCTCGTATCCAATAGCCGTAATCTTTTTCTTTAGAATCGAATCAATTATGGATTTTGGAGAGACGGCAAGGTGAAGGTAACCCATGACCGTCTGGCCCTCTTTCATCAACTCACATTCCTCGGCATTGGGGCAGCGGATTTTCAGCACCACATCTGATCTTTTAATGACTTCTTCCTTGTTGTAAACAATATGTGCGCCGGCATCTCTGTAATCTCTATCGGTGAACCTTGCGCCTTCACCTGCTCCACTTTCCACGTAAACGTTGGCCCCTAAATGGACCAACTCCATGACCCCTCTTGGAGAGAGGCCTACCCTGATCTCCTCAGTGGCTTTTATTTCTTTGAACTCTTTTGTTATCCCGAAATTCATAATTTGCACTCCTTTGAATATTTGCAAATATTATGGAATACTTTTATTGAACAATCAACCATTTCGTGACTGCGTTCTCGATCTTAGGGGAACACAAATAAATTTTCGTGGGAATTGAGTAATCTTTAAAGTCCCGTATGCCAGGTCAAAAAAACATTCTTTTCCACTCAAAAACTTCGCATGTGTAAGGGAAAATTTCTGAAAATTGAGTAATTGGGGAATTTTCCAAACAGCCTCTACGGTGTCGTCTTTCGTCAAAATTAAATCTTCCTGAAGCATATCTAAGTCCTTTTCTAATCATTACTTACACCTCCTTTTTTATTTGACCAATCACCCACCTCCCCTCTTTTCCTATTGTATACCCTCTCTAA
>JALXCE010000004.1 GCA_026991055.1 Caldifarciminota bacterium
TTTTTATGCGCGAGATTGACACCCTCCTTGAAAAATTCCAGCAGGGAAACGTAAGGGCACTATCAAGACTCATAAGCTATGTAGAAAATGACCCTCAGGCAAGAGATTATATACTCTCGAAAGTTTTTAAAAACGTAGGACAGGGATACAGGGTTGGAATTACCGGTCCTCCTGGAGCTGGTAAAAGCACTATTGTGGACAGTCTCGCATCCAAACTCCATGACATGGGCAAAAAGGTATCCATAATTGCCGTTGACCCTTCATCTCCATTCACAGGTGGTGCTTTGCTTGGCGATCGCTACAGGATGTATGAATCCATGAAAAGAGGAATTTTTATTCGCAGTCTCGCATCAAGGGGCAGCCTTGGTGGACTTTCTGAATCTACCATAGCAGTGGCAGACCTTCTGGATGCATTCGGCTCAGAAATAATTTTAATAGAAACTGTTGGGGTAGGGCAGTCAGAGTTGGATATCATGAATGCTTCGGACACCGTGGTGGTTACCCTTGTCCCTGAGTCCGGTGATTCTATTCAGGCCATGAAGGCCGGTTTGATGGAAATTGCTGATATTTTTGTAATCAACAAATTTGACCGTGAGGGGGCAAAGAAGTTTGAAATGGAATTACGAACCGTGCTCTCCATGTCCAATAACAGGAAAAAGGACTGGAAACCGCCTGTGGTAAGAACAATTGCCACGAAAGGCGAGGGGATAGACGAACTTATTAATGCGATGTATAAGCACTTTGAATACTTGAAAGACAAAGGGATTTTACAGGCAAAGAGGAAGGAGCGGGTAAGGAGAGAGATAACCGAGTCTATCAAAGAGAAGCTCTGGAATAAGTATTTCTTATCAAGCAAATGGAAGGACAATATTGACCAATGCGTTGAGAAGGTTATCTCCGGCGAAGAAACTCCTTATTCAGTGGTTGAGAAGATTATAAAAGAAATTTAGAGAATGAGGGGGGCCCTCACGAAGTGAGGGCCCCCCTCATTCATTGAACCAAAATTTACTTTCAGAATGAACCCAGAATCGAAGTTGCCCCACTGCCAAAAGATACGAGATCAGCAGTGAAAGCTACCTTTCCATCTTCATCCCTTATAACGTACCTTACAACGCCACCGGGAACTCCATTGTCAATCCACCACTCAACAGAGCCTTTTCCATTTAAAGAGCCGTATTTAACATGCTTTGCTCTGAATGTACCTGCAGGCACCTTTACAATTTCCACACCAACAGTCGCTCCTTTAATGGATTCCTTTGTAAGTTTCACAGGTTTCATCACATAGCTTCCCTGTGTAACCGGTAGCTCCTGGGCCGGTTTATCGTCCCATTTACCCCTGAGTCTCTTCAGCTCACCCATTCCGCTTGAAAACAGGGCCTCATAGATAAGAGGTTTTTCTTCAGGGTCTTTGGGTATATATGAAACTCTCCACCATTCGTTTCCATCGGGCAGCTTTTTGAGAAAGGCTATTTCTACGGTATAAGCCTTTCCGTTGTCGGTTGTAACCAGGAATTTTACCCACTCTCCAGGCTTAAAATCCTTACTCCAGATCCAATACCCTCCAACACCGAGGGTGTAGGAAAATACTATTGGAGCCATCTGAGCAAGCATCATCCCACCACCCATAATAGGTGTACCCATTGCGGGAGGAGGAGTTTGTGGTTGCTGAGTCTGCGGCGGCTTAGGAGCTGGTTTTGAACCAAACTGCGGTTTTATAACGATCTGTGGTCCAGTAGGCTTTATAACTACGGGCACGACCTTTTTCTTGACACAACCAGTGGATAGCACAAGTGCTATTACACCGATTGTCAATACTAACTTTTTCATACTTTACCTCCTTTGTCTGGGGAATTATAACGGGCGGGATATGAACGAAAAAGTTGGGGGACTGAACTCAAGAAACAAAACCTGAGGCAAACTCATGCTCCACTTAATAAATCCACCTATTACTCATGTAGGGAGTGTCGGGAATTGTGAAAGTTTGCCTCCCGCGCTAAGCGTGGGAGCTTCCGCTCAAAATCTTTAAACTTCGAGTCGAAAGCCTTCATCCCCCTTCCCGCAGAAAAAGTGATCGATTGATTTAAGATGTTGCCCCTCACCTCAATCCTCTCCCCGCAAGTATTTATGCGTAGAGAGGAAGGTTTTGTTTAGATGCAAGGTTAGATGATGATATTCGATCTATGTCCGAAGGCCAAGCGAATCGTCATTGGAAACACACGGAACACAATAAAGAACTTTCCGGAAAAACGGAGTTGGTGACCCTTTATGCAACAAAAAACTTCCCTTCTATAATGTTTGTTGTTATTTATTATGGTTATCACTAAAAATATAGGGAAAAACACTTAGGGAGGAGATGGTATGAGTAGGTGGAGACCTTCAATTTCCCTGGGGCGTGACCCCGAGGGGGAGATTGGTCCCTCCACCTGTGGGGTATAAGCCTGGATTGTTATTCGTGTGAAAACACTCCATTTAGAAGGTTAGGCTATACCCCATCCGGTGGAGGCTCCCACTCTCCATCTCCTCCCAATAAAAAAACAGGAGGTGTATTATGGATACTTTATACGTTGGCATAGACGTAAGCTCAAAAGAACTATTCGCCTCCTTCCTCGATGATAATTCACACCCCGTCATATCCTCAGCTAAATACCCTAATACCCCTGACGGCTGGCACGAGTTCTCCCAACTCATATCCTCACTCTCCAAAGACTATAAAATCGTCTGTGGTCTCGAATCCACCGGCGACTTCCATATCGGCATCCTGCATACCCTCCAAGCCATGGATAACATTGAAGTCCATCAACTCAACCCCGCCTCCGTCCGTTACTTCGCTAAAGCAC
>JALXCE010000005.1 GCA_026991055.1 Caldifarciminota bacterium
CAGCTCACTTAAACTTCTTGTCATAAACGAAACCTCCTTTTTTCAACATAGGTGTGGAAAACCTGATTGAGGGGTCTAACAAAGAATTTGTGAAAAAGCTCAATAAATCATGCATTTCAACCTCCCATTAAGGACTCGACACTTATTAATGGTGAACACCCCGTCTGATAATGTCAACAATTTTTTGTAAATCCCCGTATACCCTGAATTTGTCATGCACTAATGTTAAAGGCTCTTCTCTTTGACGGCCAGATTTTTAAGGCAGATGGAGGTAAAGAGCCGTGTCTTTTATTGAAAGATTGGCGTAAGAAGGTTAATTTAAACCCATGGATTTAGCCCCGATTGTTTATAAATACTTCGTTCCCACCGGCGAGTTTGAAGTGGATGACGGTGTTTATTTTGTCGGTTGGTTTAGAACCGACCCGGACAGGGAAGCTGAAGCCCTATCAAAGGAACTACTTGAGGCGAATTACTGGCCTATGATAAGGCAGAATCGTGAGGGGCTTTATGAAATCTTTGTAAGGAAGGGTGTGGATACAGGAAGAAGCAATTACTGGATTAATTTAATACTTTTTCTCTTAACGGTGCTGACAACCCTTGCGGTGGGTGCTTTTCATGCCGGTAAAAATCCCCTCGCTGATCCAGCAAACCTCATTTATGGTTTGCCTTTCTCTCTATCACTCATAGCTATTCTTGGGAGTCACGAGCTTGGTCACTACACCCTTTCGAGGATTCACAGAGTAAAGGCCACTCTGCCCTATTTCATTCCAGTTCCCCATCCACTTGTAGGGACACTTGGTGCTTTTATCAAAATAAAATCACCAATTCCTTCGAGGCGAGCTTTACTTGATATTGGTGCAGCAGGTCCTATTACGGGATTTCTTGTGGCTCTACCAATAACAATCATGGGTCTTAAGCTTTCAGCTATTGTGCCGAAGTCAGGCGCTCCGGGTCTATTTTTGGGTGAGCCATTAATTTTTAAGCTTCTTGAATTCGCCGCAGGGCTCCATGTTCCCCAGAGTATGGACCTCTATCTCCATCCGATGGCATTTGCCGGGTGGATAGGATTTTTTGTAACAGGCTTGAACCTCATTCCCATTGGTCAGCTCGATGGCGGGCACATTGCTTTTGCCCTGTTTGGCAAGCACCATGCTAAGATAGCGTACGGTTCTTTTATAGCCCTCATCGCTCTTGGATTTCTCTGGGCCGGATGGTGGACGTGGGCTATTCTCGTGGTAATCCTCGGAATTCGGCATCCGGCGCCTCTCAACGAGGTATCACGGCTTGATAAAAAGAGGCTTGCCATCGGGCTGTTTTCAATTCTTGTGTTCATCCTTACCTTTACACCGAGACCATTTATCGTCAAATAGTTGAAATCATGTCATATATGGCTAAGAATAAAGAAAAATGGAGGTATTGAAATGCAAGAAGAATTAGGCGGCTGGGAAGCCTTTTTAGGTGTTGAAGAATCAGAGGAAAATTACGGAATATACGTTTTTATGGAATTTTTTGACGATAATGAGCCCGAAGAGAGACTGAAGATGCTGACTCCAGCCTTGAGCTTGAAAGAGGAGCTTGGACATCCTGTAAACGTGGTTCTTGTGGGGAAAGTGGGCGATGAAATCATAGAGATGGCGCGGAAATTCCCTGTTTCGAAAATACATGTGAAAAAGATGGATTCTGCTCAGGGGTTACTGGAATTTCTACGTGAGTTTATTTCAGAGACAAAGCCCTTTGTTATGATCGGCGATTTGAAGGGTGAAGCGCGAGAATTATTCCCATACCTTGCCCAGGAGATGGATTCTGGCTATCTCGGTGGCGGACTGTACGTTTCGCTCAGCCCGGAGGACAATAAAGTGACAGTAAAACGTAAAATTTACGGTGGACTCCTAATCGAGACAGTTAAGAATCTAAAAGACGGTGTACAATTTATCACAGTGGACACCTCATCATTTGAGCTACCGGAGAAGGGAGAATCACAGGATGTGGAGGTAAAAGAGTGGTAAAGAGAGTAACCGTCAGGACATTTCTTAAGAAGAAAAGAGATGGTGAGAAGATCACGATGCTGACAGCCTACGATTATCCCACGGCAAAGCTCCTGGATCAGGCTGGAATTGACGCGATTCTTGTGGGTGATTCTCTCGGGATGGTGATTCAGGGCAATGAAACAACCCTTCCCGTTACCGTTGAAGAAATGATTTACCACGTAAAAGCTGTGAGACGAGGTGTAACCCGCGCAATGGTTATAGCAGATATGCCTTTCCTCTCATATCAGGTGAGCAGACAGGATGCGATTTTTAATGCTGGCCTGATGCTCAAGGAAGGCGGAGCCGATGCGGTGAAGCTCGAGGGTGGTGAGAGAATAGCCGATCTCATTGAAGAGCTCGTTTCAATTGGAATACCGGTGATGGGTCATATAGGGCTAACTCCCCAATCGGTTAACGTCTTCGGTGGCTACAGAGTGCAGGGAAGGACTGATAGGGAAATCGAAAGGCTCAAGAATGATGCAAAGACCCTTGAAGAGGCGGGTGTTTTTTCCATTGTCCTCGAGAGTGTACCGGTGGAGGTTGCAAAGGAGATCACCGAGTCCATTTCTGTTCCCACTATTGGTATTGGAGCTGGCCCGTACACTGATGGCCAGGTACTTGTCTTTCATGATTACCTTGGAATTTTTGAGGACATAAAGCCAAGATTTGTTAAAAGGTATCGAGAGCTTGGCAGAGAAATCATTGAAGCCACGAAGGAATACATTGAAGAAGTAAAGTCCGGTAAATTCCCTGCACCGGAGCACAGTTTTTACCTTAAAGACCTGAAAAAAGGC
>JALXCE010000006.1 GCA_026991055.1 Caldifarciminota bacterium
CCCAGGCAAGAGAGATTGCCGAGGAGAAAAAACGTATCAAAAAAGAGCAGCTAATCAAGGGTGAGTCTGAGATTACCATCAAAAGGATTCAGGAAAAGCTTAAAGCAGGAGAGCTGAAGGAGCTTCCTATCATTATCAAGGCGGACAAGCAGGGCTCTCTTGAAGCTATCAGTGATGTACTCGGCAAGATGGTTTACGAAGAGGTAAAAGTAACTATTGTCCATCAGGGAATCGGTGATGTGAAAGAATCGGATATCCTGTTAGCTTCAGCGGCTGAGGGAATCATAATCGCATTTAACGTGGGTGTTTTCCCCGAGGCAAGAAGACTTGCTAAATCAGAAGGTGTGATGATAAAGACATACAAAGTTATTTACGAACTCATGGATGATGTGAAAAATCTTCTTGCTTCCCTTCTGGAGCCCGAGACAGTTGAGAATGTTCTTGGCCAGGCTGAGGTTAAAAAAGTATTCCATGTGCCGAAGATTGGGAATGTCGCCGGATGTATTGTGCTCAATGGAGTTATTCGTCGGGATGCCTATATCAGAGTAAAGCGCGGTGAAGATGTGATTTATGAGGGGCGCATTGCCTCACTCAAAAGATTTAAAGATGATGTTAAGGAAGTCCAGGCTGGTTACGAATGTGGCATAAAGGTCGAGGGGTTTGACAAGGTTAAAGAGGGTGACATCTTAGAGGCCTTTGAGATCAAGAAGGTGCAGAAAAAGCTTGAGTGATGCTTATCGGATTGCTTGAGGTAGAGCTTTACATTCCACATTGCAACTCGTTAAAAGAAAAGAGATTTGTTTTAAAAAGCCTCAAAACGAGGCTGAGGAACAAGTTTAACATTTCTATTGCCGAAACTGACGGCCATGATCTGTGGCAGAGAACGAAACTCCTTGTGGCAACCGTATCTAATGACGGTGCCAGTGCCAATTCAACCCTTTCAAAAGTAGTCAACTTCATTGACTCGGATAGAAGGGTGCAGGTGCTGGATTATAGACTATCTTTCAGGTGAGACATGTACGAGAAAAAGGTTAAAATCGTCAATAAATTGGGCATACATGCAAGACCTGCCCAGCAGTTTACAGCTATTGCGAGGAAGTATGATTCTGAAATAACGGTGGAAAAGGATGGGAATATTGCCAATGGCAAAAGTATTTTGAGCCTTTTAATGTTGGTCGCAGATTATGGCTCAGAAATAACAATAAGAGCGGAGGGGCCAGATGAGCAGGAGGCTGTTGAAGAACTCGCGAAGTTGGTGGAGGACGGCTTTGGAGAAGAATAAGGAGGAAAAAAGGTTTAAGGGAATTCCTATATCACCGGGGATATTCATTGGAAAGGCAGCCCCGTTTATAGGGGAAAGATACGCCATCTCCACCAAAAGAATAAAGGAAGAAGAGGTTGAGGAGCAGGTCAATCTTTTTAAGGAGGCTATAAAGAAGGCAAGAGAGAGCCTCCTTGGGATGACAGAACAGCTGGACGACCGCCTGAGGGCTATACTTGAGCCACAGATTCGTATTATTGATGATGAGTCTTTCTACAACAAGGTGATAAATACTATCCGTGAGGAGCGCAGATACGCCGAGTACGCGGTAAAGAAGATCATAGAAGATTACGCCATCCGCATGGAGTACCACGCAAAGGACGATTACATAAAGGACAGGGCAAAGGAACTAAGGCAGATTGCGGACCTGATTATCAAACACATGAGAGAGAGCAGCCCCACAAAGTTTGTACTCGATGACCAGGACATACTAGTTGCCTATGACTTGTCTGTTGCTGATGCAATACATTTGATGAACAGTCGGGTAAATGCGATCGTTCTGGAAGATGGGGGAAAAACTTCCCACACCGCTATAATAGTCAAAGATTTTAGAATCCCCGCAGTTTTCGGTGTTAAAGGAATCCTGAAAGAGGCCGAGGACGAAACCCCTATGATTGTTGATGGGACACGGGGATTGGTGTTCTTAAATCCCTCAGAGCCCACGATTCATTACTACAAAAAGATTCAAAAGGAGTTTCGCTCATTTACAGAGGGACTTCTGAAGATAAAAGATGCGATGTCCATTACAAAGGATGGGCACGCTGTTTCGCTTTTTGTCAACATAGATTTTCCAGAAGAAGTGAAATCTCTTGAAGTCTCAGGCAAAAGCGGCATTGGACTCTTCAGGACGGAGATAATTTTTGACCAGTACAAGTATGACGAGGAAAAACAGTTTGAAATATACAAAAGTGTTGCCGAAGAAGTTTATCCACATCCTGTTATTATACGCGTTTTTGACGTTGGTGCCGATAAATTTGGACTTTATGAACTAAACCATATAATTGAACAAAATCCTTTTCTTGGTGTTCGAGGAATCAGAGCCCTTCTGAAGCACAGGGATATTTTCGAAATTCAGCTAAGAGCCATTTTACGAGCCCACAGAGAGGTTGGAAATATAAAGGTTATGCTACCCATGGTAAGCCTCCTCGAGGAGGTCGAAGAGGCAAGGGAAATTACCGAAGAAGTTGCATACAAACTTTCTCGGGAGCTGAAAGAAGATGTTCTCGTTCCCAAATTTGGGATAATGGTGGAAACGCCCGCATCTGCAATTATGGCTGACAAATTTGCCAACTACGTGGATTTCTTCAGTATAGGAACGAACGACCTTACCCAGTACACCCTCGCAGTTGACCGTAAAAACACAGATGTTTCCGATATTTACAACCATCTTCACCCCTCGGTTTTGAGACTTATCAAGCAGGTTGTTGAGATGGGACATGAATACAACATACTGGTGGAAGTTTGCGGAGAGCTTGCATCAGATC
>JALXCE010000007.1 GCA_026991055.1 Caldifarciminota bacterium
TCTTTATATCTGTCTGTTCTCCAGACTCTCTATCCTGTCTTCAAGTTTTAAAATCAGCCTGAATGTCTTCTCCATTGCCTTCCAGACGAGGAATTTCCAGATAAAGGGGTAAACATAGGGTTTTCTACTCCTGAAATATCTCTGGGAGTTTCTGAGACTATCCAGGATTTTCTTCAATATTTCTGGGTTTGAAAGCTCTTCTATGCCCCCTTCAATGGCTTCAACGTCTTTGATGGTAAGGAGTGCCATTTTAAGAATGGTCAAATTGAATGTGAATCTTGTCCAGAAGGAGTGCAACCTGTAACCCCACATATTTCAAATATAACACAAACCCCATGATTCCTCAACGAAAAACAGAGAGTGTCCGAGAATATCTCATCTGGTTATCCTTTCGCGGAGGTGTATAGAGTGAGGGAAAAAGTAATGGATTCGTTTAAGTAATAAGCAGGCATCGGAACTCTCTTCCTGAGGAGAGAGTTTGCCGACTGGTCCGCGATTATGAGTGAGGTTACAGGGATCCGTCGGAAAAGGTGGTAACTAAAATTCAGGATTTTTCGAATAGGCTCACCCTGGATGGACAGGTGGTCTCGACCATTCATTTTGTATGGAAAATATACAATATGTAACCCCTCTCCTTACTCCTCTCCCCGCAAGTATTTATGCGGGGAGAGGAATATTTTACCTTGGAGATATTCGAACGAGCTCATCTTAGAGTCCCTGATAACCTTTCTTTTAAATTGCACCCACAGTACACCAACGTGTAGCTACTAAAAAAACCACTAGCCGCAAGCAAGGTGTGCAAGCTCTAAGACTTGAGGGAAAAATCTTTTCACATACTCCTCTACTCCATCTTGTGGCAGGAAGATTGATTGGTCTTCATTCCTTCATGCAGAAAGGATTCTATCAAAAAATTTTGAGTTATCTCATGCTCAATGGTCTTTTAAAAACTTATGTGTCCTTCTAACTCTCCTTCCCCACATCACCTGGTCAATACTCCTCCCCATCTTTAGTCAAATTTTCGTCTTTAATTCGATAGAAAAATTCTTGCATAATGAACCCTCTGGGAATAAAATCTGTCCATGTCTCTGTGGACGTTACTTAAAACCTCTTATCTCGGGCTGAGGGCCAATAAACTCCGGTCAATTCTCACTACCCTTGGTATCATCATTGGCGTGGGAACAGTCATTTCTATGGTTTCCATTATTGATGGCATGAATAAGTACGTCTATTCTGTCCTCGGTGATATTGGGACAAAAACCGTTTATGTTCAGAAATGGAAATGGATAATTATTGGTGGCTCACAGTCCAAAATGCGGAAACTCTGGCGAGAGGTCTCAAGAAGACGCGATCTCACAATGGATGACGTTAAGGCCATTTCCCACCTTGAAGTGGTGGATAGGGCCGCTGCTTTCCAGCCAATTTTTTCAGGAAAGGCCAAATACAGGTCAAACTCCGTGGATTGCAACAACGTGGCGGGAACTGATGACCAGTACATTTATATCTCCGGATATGAGCTTGACAAAGGGAGGAACTTTATTGACCAGGATATACAGCTCGGCAGACGTGTGGTGATTCTCGGAAGTTACATTGCCAAAACTCTGTTTGAGGACGAAGACCCTCTGGGTAAATCCATCGTATTCAAAGGTCACAAATTCACCGTCATCGGTGTTCTAAAGCCCAAAGGAGAGCTCATGGGTAACAACCTTGACGATATTCTTTTGATGCCAGTGACCACAGCCAGAAAGTTTTACTACAATCCAAGGTGGAGACCCTACAGAGTATGGTACTCTTTTCGGATTCTTGTGAAGTTTAAAGACGATGTTCCCATGAAAGCGGGCATGAAAATGCTGGAAAATCTCCTGAGAGTTCGTCGTGGCCTGAGGTTCGACCAGGATGACGATTTTGCCCTGAACACCAGCGAAATGCTTTTGAGTGCCTACAAGAAACTGACCTCAGGAATATTCATCGCAATGGTAGGAATTGCCTCACTTGCACTCATTGTCGGTGGAATTGGTATCATGAATATCATGCTCGTTTCAGTGACCGAGCGCACACGGGAGATTGGAATCAGAATGGCCGTGGGTGCTAAGAGGCGAGATATTCTTTATCAGTTCCTCTTTGAATCCATTTTTCTTACCACAGTTGGTGGCCTTATTGGAGTGTTCCTCGGGCTTGTCATTGCAAAGGCAGTGGATATTGCCACTCCATTGCCCGCTTCCATGCCCATCTGGAGCGTTATCGTAGGCCTCGGCTTTTCAAGTGCAGTTGGCCTGTTTTTTGGAATTTATCCAGCCAATAAAGCAAGTAAAATGGACCCCATTGAGGCTCTGAGATACGAATAACAGGAGGTTTAACATGGATTTTATTAGAATTTTATACGACCCTGTGAAAGTCTTTAGAAAAAGAGAAATGGGTGAAGGGATAAATCCCTGGGTAGGATTCATAGTGATTATAGTTCTGGCTGTCCTGATTTTCCTTGCCTCGTTACACCACCAGTACCAGTATGTTGTGCAGCAGGTGATGGAGAAGGTTAAGGATTTGCCCAAAGAGCAGCAGGAGCTTGTTCTAAAAAGGATTTCGTTCCAGAACATGCTCACAACCGGTTTGATCTCCGTAATAGTCATGGTTCCCCTCAAGCTCATCTTTCAGGGGCTCATTTTCCAGCAGGCTTTCATTCTGTGGGGAAACATTAAATCCTTTGCAGACAGCCTCTATGTGGTGGTTTATGGAAACATAATTTCCATTTATGCCCAGATTTTGAAATTGGTGATCGAATATGCCACAGGTAAGCCTTTTGTAAATTTCGACCTTTCAATTTTTGTAAGCCGTCAGAACCAGCTTTTGTACAAGGTGCTCTCCAACGTGGATATATTCACGATCTGGTCACTAATCGTTATGAGCATAGGATTTTCTGAGCTTGCCAGAGTCAAAAGGAGCCGCAGTTTTGCCATAGTCTTCGGGCTCTGGATACTCTATCTGATTGCCATGGCGATAATCTTCTCCATGGGAGGAAATAAATGGCTTCGTTTTTGATATTTCTGCTTTTCTCCGTCAAACCTCTTGTTCTTACACCAGAGAAGGCCGTTAAGATAGCGCTGGAGAATAATTACCAGGTAGTCCAGTCAAGGTATGAGTTAGAATCGTCAAAACTGAATTCAAAAAAGAGCCTTGCCGGGCTTGTTCCAATAGGTAGCTTTTCGGCAAGCTACGCAAAATACAGGGACAATGGGAACGTCTTCGAGAATAGTGCCTATTCTCTCAAAATAGAGCAGAATCTTTTCGATCCCACTTCTCTTGTGCAATACCTTTCGTCAAAGAGGCAGGTGAAAATAGCGGAGCTCGCACTCTCAAGTGCAAAATCAGATGTGGTTGTAAATGTTCTAAAAACCTACTACCTGGTCGTGTCTGCACAGGAAAAGGCAAATTACTTAAGGGAATTTACTAAATATGCAGGGGAGCAGCTGAAGGCTGTAAGGGCAAAAAAGGAAGTGGGCTCTGCTACGGAGACCGATGTCTTACGCGCAAAAATCAACCTTCTTCAGGCAAAAAACAGTCTCAAGCAGGCGGAGATAGAGGTCGAGCAGGCAAAAAGGAACCTCCTGCAGCTCATCGGACTTTCACCGGACACAGACATCATGATTGATGCAAAGGGGATTCCCTATATCAACGTTTCTATCAGTTTGAGCGATTCTCTCAAAAATAAAGTTGTCCAGCTCCAGGAAGACCTGAAAATCCAGCTACTCAAGGCTGAAAATGCCCGACTTTCATACAGGAGCACGCTGTTTTCATTTCTCCCTCGAATCTATTTAGGTTTTGAGAGAAATCACAATAGAACAATTCCATCCATGCTTTCTGACTACACCCACACTGTGAAAGGGATTTATCTGAGCCTTTACTTCAAGTTCAACGATTATCCGTTCAATGTCAAACTTCAGAAGAAATCCCTGGAGCTGCAGAAATTTTATGTTAAGCAAACCACGTACACGATTCTGAAAAATATCGACGATGCTTATGACAACTGGAAGAAATCCCTCGAGAGCTTGAGGCTCGCGAGGGAAAACCTGAAGCTTGCAAGAGCGCTTTACAGCACTTCAAAAGCACGTTATGACGTAGGAGAGATCAGCACACTTGAGTTTTTTGATGCTGAGCTCAAATTGAAGGAGGCAAATCTCAATTTTATTCAGGCAAAGTATCAAAATTTTGTTGCTCTTATAACATTTAAAAGTCTTTTGGGTATGGAGGTCTGGAGATGAAGAAAATTTTAATTGGAGTTCTTGTTATTCTGATTCTTGCAGGGTTTGTTTATCTAAACCTGAAAAAGAAAGGCAATGCCAGCGGTGGCAAAAAGGTCTTTTATGAGATAGCCCGGAGAGGGAAGATTGTGACAAAGGTTTCAGCAGAGGGTGAAATTCGAGCAAAAACTCAGGTGGATATCAGCTCTGATGTGATGGGGAGGATTGAGAAATTCTTCGTGGATGTGGGAGATACGGTGAGACCGGGCGATAAGCTTGTTAAGATAGAGAGTAGCACCTATGAGGCCAAGGTTGCGCGTCAGCGTGCTCTGCTACAGGCAGACCTTGCAAAATTAGAAAATGTGAAAAATGCATATTACAGGGCGAAAAAATTGTACAATCAGGGGGTTTTATCAGAGGCAAAATTTCTTGAAATTGAAGCAAATTTCAATTCCCTGAAGGAACAGGTGAAAGCTGACAGCTTTATGCTTCGACAGTTTCAGGAGGACCTTAAAAAGACCCTGATACGCTCCCCAATTCACGGCCTTGTTCTCTCACGGGACAAAGAAGAGGGGGAGATGGTGATTGTAGGGACCATAAATACCCCAGGGAGCAAAATCATGACCCTTGCCAATCTTAAAGAGGTCCTTGTGAAGGCAGAAGTGGATGAATCAGAGATTGTTATGGTGAAGAAGGGTGATTCTGTTGATATCAAGGTTGATGCCATGCCGGATTCAATTTTTCATGGTGTTGTAAGTGTTATTGCCGGTTATCCAAAGAAAACAGGTTCCGGGAGTGAAATCACGGTTAGCTACCCTGTGGATATTACGATTCTTGGGGGTTCTCATGGACTTTTGCCCGGTATGTCGGCCTCGTGTGACATCATTGTTGGAGTGAGGGATAGTGTGGTAAAAGTTCCTCTTTCTGCGCTGGGAACGAGGACTATTGATGGGGAAAAGCATGATGTGGTATTTGTTTTAAAGGATGGTGTAGCTCACCTGAGAAAGGTAAAGCTGGGGCTCGTTGGCGAGCAGTATGTGGAGGTGAAGGAAGGAGTTGAAGCAGGTGATACGGTTCTTGTGGGGCCATTTACTGTTTTGAAGAACCTCAAGGACGGTGAACGTGTTAGGGCGGTCAAACAGGAAGAATTTTTCAAAGTGAAAAAGAAATGAGCCTTATAAAGACGGTTGATCTTGTAAAGATATACCAGCTCGACGGAGTTGAGGTCCCTGCATTGCGCGGAGTTTCCATTGAGATAGAGGAAGGTGAGTATGTTTCAATAATGGGGCCTTCGGGCTCAGGCAAATCAACTCTGATGCACATTTTAGGGTGTCTCGATAGACCAACTTCTGGCCAGTATTTTCTTGAGAGGCAGGATGTGTCTTTGCTTGATGAAGATTCACTTGCAGAAATCAGGAAAAGGAAAATCGGATTTGTGTTTCAGAGTTTTAATTTGTTGCCCAGGATAACCAACCTCGAGAACGTGGAGCTACCAATGACCTATGCAGGTGTGCCTTCAAAAGAGAGGAGAAGGCGTGCTCTTGAATTACTTGAGAAAGTGGGACTCAAGCACCGTGCGTATCATAGACCGACCGAAATTTCAGGGGGAGAGGCGCAAAGAGTGGCCATTGCCCGTGCCCTTGCCAATAATCCAAGGATCATCCTTGCAGACGAACCCACCGGAAATCTTGATACAAAAACCGGTGAGGAAATAATGAATCTTTTTGAAGAGCTCCACAGTGAGGGACGAACCATCATCGTGGTAACCCACGACCCCGAAGTAAGCGAACGAACAAAAAGAATAATCAGGATCAGGGACGGGAAGATAGTCGAGTAGGGGGAATCAACACTCTGGCCTCAAATATAAGAGGCAGCTTCAAAGTTAGAGGTTTTAGCTCCAAATCTACCTTTTAAACTTATTAGATACAGGAATCGGTGAAAAGCATACTGCCTGGATTTTGAAAAATAGGATGTGGTCCCTCACCCCAACCCTCTCCCGCGAAGCGGGAGAGGGAGTTTGATGGATTCTGAGTAGAATTTTTTAGATGTGGCCCTTCACCTAAACCTCCCCCGCAAGTATTTATGGGGGAGAGGAATGTTCGTTTGAAAATATCGAACATACTCATGAATTCTTGACTGAAATTTAGTGAAGGTGTAAATTTTTGGAAATTTGTAGGGAGGCGGATTATGGTAAAGGTAAAGTTCTTAATATTGTCATCAATTGTAATGTGTGTATCTATTGTGAGGACCCAAACTTTTCCGCTATTTCATGCAAGAATTGACTTGCCAGTTGGAGATGAACCTACTTCAGTCTTTGCAGCGGATTTAGATGGTGATGGGGACATTGATTTAGCCATTACCAATAGCGATGATAACAATTTATTTATATTGTTGAACAATGGAAATGGCGTTTTCCAAAATCCTGTTAATTACGGTGTAGGATGGCATCCCACTTCAGTATATGGAGCGGATTTGGATGGCGATGGAGATATAGATCTCGCTGTCTCTGGGGATAGTGTAAACATATTGTTCAACAATGGGGATGGAACTTTCCAAAATCCTGTTAATTACGGTGTAGGAGCGGGGACTCGTTCAATATATGCTTCGGATTTAGATGGAGATGGGGATATGGACTTAGCTGTCGCTAATTTTGAGAGTAACAATGTATCCATATTATTCAATGACGGGAATGGAACCTTTCAGGGTCTTGCTAATTACAATGTAGGAGCGGGGCCTCGTTCAATATATACTGCGGATTTAGATGGAGACGGGGATATGGACTTAGCTGTCGCTAATTTTGAGAGTAACAATGTATCCATATTGTTCAATAACGGGGATGGAACCTTCCAGGGGCCTGTGAATTACAGTGTAGGATGGCATCCTCGTTCAGTATATGCCGCGGATTTAGATGGGAATGGAGATATAGACTTAGCTGTCGCTAATGGGGGGAGTGGTAATGTATCAATATTGTTGAATAATGGAGATGGAACTTTCCAAAATCCTGTTAATTACGGTGTAGGAGATGATCCTTTTTCTGTTTATGCTGCTGATTTAGACGGGGATGGGGACACAGACCTCGCTGTCTCTAATTTGTGGAGTAGTAATATATCAATATTGTTGAATAATGGAGATGGAACTTTCCAGAGTCCTGTTAATTATAGTGTAGGAACGGGACCTAATTCTGTTTATGCTGTGGATTTAGACGGGGATGGGGACATAGACCTCGCTGTTTCTAATTTGTGGAGTAATAATGTATCCATATTGTTCAATAATGGAGATGGAACTTTCCAAAGGCCTGTTAATTACGGGGTAGGAAGGTATCCTGCTTCAGTCTTTGCAGCGGATTTAGATGGTGATGGGGACATTGATTTAGTTGTTGCTAACAACTGGGATGGTAATGTATCTATACTGTTAAACAATGGAAATGGCACATTCCAGGATACCGTAAATTATGAGGTAGGAAACCATCCTTATTCGGTTTCCGGAGCGGATTTAGATGGAGATGGGGATTTAGACTTAGCTACCGCTAATTGGGGAAGTAACAATGTTTCCATATTGTTGAATAATGGGGATGCGAGTTTCCAGAGTCCCGTTAATTATAGTGTAGGATATGACCCTCTTTCAGTGTATGGAGCGGATTTAGATGGAGATGGAGATATAGACCTTGCTGTCTCTAATGGGAGTTATAATGTATCTATATTGTTGAATAACGGGGATGGGACTTTCCAGAGTCCTGTGAATTATAGCGTAGGAGTGGGACCTATTTCAGTGTATGGGAGTGATTTAGATGGGGATGGGGATATAGACCTTGCCGTCTCTAATTATGACAGTTATAGTGTATCAATATTGTTGAATAACGGAGATGGGACTTTCCAGAATGCTGTCAATTACGGTGTAGGAGATGATCCTTTTTCTGTTTATGGAGGTGATTTAAATGGGGATGGGGATATAGACCTTGCAGTTTCTAATGAGGGGAGTGGTAATGTATCAATATTGTTGAATAATGGAGATGGTACTTTCCAAATTCCTGTTAATTACAGTGTAGGAAACTATCCCAATTCAGTATATGGAGCAGATTTGGATGGCGATGGAGATATAGATCTCGCTGTCTCTAACAGGGGGAGTGATAACGTTTCTATATTGTTGAACAATGGAGATGGTACTTTCCAGAATGCAGTTAATTATGGCGCAGGAAATGGCCCTATTTCAATTTACGGGGCAGATTTTGACGGAGACGGCGATATTGACCTTACTGTTGCAAATGGTGAGGATTCAAGTGTTTCAATCCTCTTTAATCTCGCACAGAGCACCGGTATCGTTTCTGATAGTTCACTTTTACACTCGGATATTTTCAAATTACAACAAAATCATCCTAATCCTTTTAGAGAACGGACAAGTGTGAAACTCACTGTTGCCAAGAGATGCTATGTCTCTTTAAGGCTATACGATATCTCGGGCAGACATATCAGGACATTCGTGGATGGAATGTTAAATGCGGGAGCCTATAATGTAATGTGGGATGGATACGACGAATGGCATAGACGTGTTCCGGGTGGAGTTTACTTTATGGTATTGGAAGCAGATGGGTTTAAAAAGACCATCAAAATGCTCAGGATAAGATAGTCATTTTTGCCCCCGCACGAAGCGCGGGGGCAAAAAATACAAAGATATATGCCCTCAAACTTACTTTTCTCCTGCGAAGTGGGAGAGGAGTTTGTAAATTTTGATTGTAAAATCAAATGTGGCCCCTCACCCCAGCCCTCTCCCGCGAAGCGGGAAAGGGAGTTTGGTGGATTCTGAGTAGAATTTTTTAGTTGTGGCCCCTATCCTGACTTCTCCCCGCAAAAATGAACGCAGGGAGAGGAATGGTCGTTGGGGATAGGGGGAATGGTTATGTGCATTAATGGTGAAGATAGGCAAATGGGTATCTATGTCAATCATGGTTTAAACTACCTGAGTTCGATCTCGTTGCGTCTTTCGTCAAAATTAAATCTTCCTGAAGCATATCTAAGTCCTTTTCTAATCATTACTTACACCTCCTTTTTTATTTGACCAATCACCCACCTCCCCTCTTTTCCTATTGTATACCCTCTCTA
>JALXCE010000008.1 GCA_026991055.1 Caldifarciminota bacterium
GATTTAAGTACCTGGTCGATTAAAAAGGGGGTGCATTATGCAAATAAAAGTCATCGTTAACAATGTAATCCAGAACCCGGAGTTTCGGTATGCGTGGGGACTTTCAATGTTTGTTGATGGTCTCGAGCAGGGAGTTCTTTTTGATACTGGTCCAGATGGGGACATTTTGCTGAAAAATCTTGAGCTCGCGGGGGTTGAGCCTGAGCAGATCAAACACATCTTTATTTCCCATGTACATCTTGACCATGTGGGTGGGTTGATCCCACTTCTTGATGTTATGGAGCATCAGCCTGTGGTTTACATAGCAAAATCCATTGCAGAGGAATTTGAGGAAAGAGTGAAACGTCACGGAGGAAAAGTGGTAAGGGTGGAGGATGTTGAGAGGCTGTTTAACGGCGTGTATTCGACGGGTCAGCTTGGGATCGTGATAGTGGAGCAGGCCATGGTGATCAAGACAAATCCCGGGCTTGTGGTTTTGACCGGATGCTCACACCCAAAAATTTCGAAAATAGTGGCACATGTGAGAGGAAATTTCATAGACGAGCACATCTACCTTGTAATCGGTGGCTTCCATCTCATGGATAAGGGCAGAGATTACGTTCTTGAGACCATGAAATACTTGAAGGAACTTGGGGTGGAAAAGATTTCTCCATCCCATTGCTCCGGAGAACTTGCGAGGGAAGTGGCAAAAGAGGTGTTTGGTGAGGACAACTATATTGACTCTGGAGCCGGAGCGGTTATTAATATAGAATGATGCAGTTGAAATTTGATGAGCCATACTTTTTGAGGAATCTGGTAATCCATCCCATCGTGGGTGGAAATGGTGGGAACTTTCTTACCGTTGAAGAGGCAAGAGAGCGCGGTCTTCTTACGATAAATGACACGGGTCAGGTAAACGAGGTGGATATCGACTTTGGAGGCGGTGGCGGACTTTTTGTGCTCGACGGTGAGGAGATTGTCGGTGCGCTTCAGAACAGGGTTTTTAACACCTCAATGGTTGCCACAAATCCAGTGAAGAAACGTGTACCGGTCACGTGTGTAGAGCAAAACAGGTGGAGTGGAGACAGAATTTTCTCACATTCGGATGTGGTTGCTTATCCCTCTTTAAGGTCAATTCTCGCTTCGTCTGTTACCCAGTCAGTAAAGAAATCCCGCTCTTTCAAAGCTGACCAGCAGGCTGTCTGGAAATCTGTCAAGAGTACTCTGAAAAGCTTCCATGTGAGGTCTATGACAAGTTCCATGCACGATGTATTTTCCACTTTGAAGGACGAAATCGAGAGGTTCATCGAAGATGTGGAGTTTCCCGAAAATACACGAGGATTTATTGCAGTCGCTGGCAACAAAATTCTTGGCATGGATGTCTTTGCAGGGCCTGGTCTTTTCAAGAAACTTCAAGAAAAACTACTCCGCGGCTATGCCCTCGAGGCCCTGACGATGATGGATAGAAGAGGGCAGGTGGAGATGGACAAAATTAAAGATTTCACCAACTACCTGTTTTCAAGAGACTACATAAAAACTCCCGGTGTGATTGAGGGTGAAGAATGGCGTTATGCCGACAGAAAAGTTGCCGCTCACATGCTCAAAAAAGATGAAGAGGTGATACACTTTGCCGGGTTCCCCCTCACCTGAACCAGTTTACAAAGACCTTTTAAAAGAATTTCTGGACAGGGTTGAAAAATCATTCCCCGGAGAGGATGTTTCACGCGTAAAAAAGGCGCTCGAATTTGCCACTGAAAAGCACAAAGGGCAATACAGGGTGTCAGGAGAACCCTATATCACACATCCCATAAACGTTGCATTACTGCTTATGGAGCTCGGAATGGATGTGGACACCGTCATCGCCGGGCTATTGCACGATGTCCTTGAGGATACCTCTGCTACCACTGAAGAGCTGGAGAAGAAATTCGGCAAGGATATCGCGTTTCTTGTTGAGGGAGTTACCAAAATAAAGCAGATACCGCTTGAGGGGTTGAATGGCAACCACGACATTGGCAGGATGTATAAACGCAAGGTTGAAAGCTACAGGAAAATCATTTTCTCAACAGCGCAGGACCCACGTGTCTTGATTATCAAGCTCGCAGACAGGCTTCATAACATCAAAACCCTTGACCCTTTGCCCCCGGAAAAAAAGCGAAGGATTGCGAGGGAAACCCTTGAAATCTATGCCCCTCTTGCCCACCGAATTGGTATCTGGCGAATAAAATGGGAGCTCGAGGACCTATCCTTTAAATACCTGAATCCTGAGAAGTATGCTGAACTTGCGAGGAAAATTAATGAAAAACGCAGGGACAGGGAAAAATTTCTCAAACTTGTTGAAAGTCAATTGAAAAATGCGCTAAAGGAACGGGGGGTGAAGGCACAGATTATTTCGCGTCCCAAGCACATTTATTCTGTTTACCAGAAGATGCGCAGAAAGAACAAAAAATTTGACGAACTATACGACCTCTATGGAATCCGAATTATAACAGAAACCAAAGACGACGCTTACAAGGCCCTTGGAGTGGTTCACGAGCTGTACAAACCTGTGCCGGGTAGGTTCAAGGATTATATCGCCAATCCAAAGCCCAACTTTTACCAGTCTCTACACACCACTGTGATGGGGCCTGACAATAAATTTATCGAAATCCAGATTCGTTCGGAACTTATGCATGAAATAGCAGAATTTGGAATTGCGGCCCACTGGCGTTACAAGGAAGGGAGCGAAAGTAATGAGGAGCGCTCAAAATTCATGCTATGGCTCAATAATCTGATTGACCGCTCGAAAGATATAAATGACCCACGAACTTACTACAGAGTTTTGAGAAAGGAACTGGCAGTTGAGGATATCTACGTGTTTACTCCCAAAAGGGAGATAATGGTACTGAAAAAACATTCGACCCCTATAGATTTTGCATATGCAGTCCATACCGAGCTCGGCCACCGTGCTCGAGGGGCAAAGGTGAATGGTAAACTTGTGCCTCTGAATTACGAACTCAAAAACGGTGACATCGTCGAGATTTTAACAGGCAATGTCCCGTCACCGAGTCGGGACTGGCTACAATTTGTGAAAACTCATGCCGCAAGGCAAAAAATCAGGGCATTTTTCCGCAGAATAGAGAGAGAAGAGAAGATTCAGCAGGGGAAAGAGGAATTTTCGAGAATTCTTAAAAGACTTATCCCATTTGATGTGGATTACCAGGAGGTGGCAAAGGAGCTCCTTGGCGAATTCAAGATGAAGGAGGAGAAAAATTTTTACACCAGTCTCGCCGATGGAAAACTCAACATGAGAGTGCTCAAGCGCGCTCTACTCCTGAAATTTGTGCCTGAGGAGACTGAAGCTGGTAGAGAGCAGGTGATAAAAATGTTTGAGGAGCTGAATGTGCCGGAAAATTCAAGGGATACGGTTTTGACCAGGATAGTTAGGTCTTTTAATATGCACGCCGAGGAGGAGCTGTTTTACGCATTTTCGGCGAAGAGGATTTCAAGGAAAAAGCTTATAAGTAAAGTAAAGAAATTCCTGCCGCAATCGAGAAAGACCCATTATGGAGCAAAAAGACCACTTGTGGAAGTGAGTGGCCTTAAGGGTCTGGACATAAAGTTTGCCCGTTGCTGCATTCAGCTTCCTGGCGATGAAATCGTTGGCATCGTAACAAGCTCAAAAATAATTACCATCCATAGAAAAAATTGCCCAAACGTAACCCATTACCGCGGCGACAGGTCGCGAATCCTCCCTGCTTACTGGGTAGATGAATCAAGTTTTGTCAGAAAGGTAAAACTCAGAGTAGTGGCAGAGGACCTCTCTGGACTCAACAAGTTTCTGGAAGAACTTGATCATGAGGACCTTTTTGGGAATTACCAGGTTTCACACAATATCAAGGGGGTTTACGGTGGTAAATTTCTGGCAGACCTGACCGTCAATGTGAAGACAAGGGGGCAGCTTGAAGATGTAATGAGAAGACTCCGCTCCACAAAAGGTGTTATTAAGGTGCGAACCGTTTCGGGAGTCTAATTTTCCAACACTTTTTAAATTTCTCTTCGTAAATCCACCATCATGAATGTAGTGCACGTGGAAAATGTAGGTCCTCATTAATTTTCATTGATTCCCTCCATTCTCCCCTAATCCCTTCTTCCTGACGGAGGAGAGGAAAATTGTCAACCTCTTAGACATTACATGAAATCTCGCCGTATATGAGAATCTGTTCATGAAACTCTATACCGTTCGAACACTTTTGAGTTTCCTTATTATTCGTGTTAATTAATGGAACGAGCTTTTTGATACAGAAGAATTACTTTTTACTCCATACCCAAAAATCTTCTCTACACGCTTAAATACTTGTTAGGGGGTCACAGAAGTGGGGCAACATCTTAATTCTTCACCTGAGATTAGGAGAAACTGTTTTTGGGAAGACGTGTCGCAGGGAAAAATTTAAGGTTTTTCTAATATGCCTGGTCGGATGCCAGAGATGGGCCTAAGGAGTTTGCGAATTTCTTCCTGTGTAAACAACCGGGCAGGTGGTATAGCTGGTGGCATGATGACAAGGCTGTCCACGACCGGTCCAATTGAATCCCCACCCTCGAGCCTGTACCCCAGGCCAAGAGCTTCTGTTGAGCCATGACACTTGAAGCACGCCCTGCCTTTCTCCATAGTCGTGTGCGGTGTGTAGGGCACGGACCCCCATCTTTTCCCATCACCACGAATCGGAATTTCGCTGTCTAAAATCACAAAACCAGCACTATCAACATAAGAGACATAAAACTGATACATGGGACGGAATGCACGGTAAAACCCATTCCCGTCAACTCCCATGGGCACAAACTCCCATCGCCTTGTAGTCCAGCCCGAAAGCCATATCCCCCGCTTTATTTTCCCATCAATAAAATCTTTCTCAACCGGCTTATCCCATTTTTTAAAGGGCTTTGCAAGCTCTTTACGTAGGAATCGAGTTACCACAGGATCAGCCTGAATAACCAATTTCCGCCATGGATAGTAGTTTGGTATATCCATCCTGACCACGTGCAATCCGTAATCCCCATAAGCCCAGGCAGCATGACACAGCGAGCAGGCCACCTTCCTGTGATTTTTGTCATGGCCAGGATGACCGGGCTTAAATTCCTTGAGCCTGTAAGTTTTTCCGTTAACCGACCGGAAGATAAGAGACCCATTGGATTTTTTTATAAATTCAGGAGACGGTGAAGTTGAAAATCCTCCATGGCAGGATTCACAGCGAACTTTCCGCCCCATCTCCATAACCTCTTCCCTGTGGCAGTCAATGCACCAGAGCCCCTTCCTTTCGTGGATATCAGCTACAAGATGGTGAAAATCAATGCCATAGACGGGCAGACTGTCGCCCCAGACGAGCCTATTTATAACTTTCCTGCCGTTTATTTCATAAACCGCAGGAGAGCGGTAGGATTTTTCGTAATCATGTTCAAATAGGCCATAATAGTCGGCTCCCACACGATTCCCATTGTGGCAGTGCATACACTGCTTATCCGGGATGATTTTCGTGAATCTGTGAAACTCGGGATAGCCAATTTTCCCCTTTACAGCACGGTCATTTCCCCGATACTTTCCATCGTCACTATAGACAACGTGACAGGCTGCGCAGCCCGACGCTCGATAAAATCCCGGGGCTTTGAGCCCCTCTACATTGATATGACATCTGAGGCATTTTCTTCTTAAAAGGTCATCCACTATTTCCGCTGGTGACTCCGGATGTTCTGGTGGCTCGGGGATTTTAACGAATTTTCCCGCATCAATTGTGGAATAGAAGCCTTTTGGTGACTTTTGGGCACCGAAGAGAAATCTCGTGATGTTTATTTCTCCTGCCGCCGTTGAATGAGGGGACAATCGGACTTTTTTGATGGTCTCTTCATGGCATTTGCCGCACTTTTCATCTGCATAATTCAGCGACGATGGGTTTCGAATGAGTCCACGATGTGCGGTCTCAATGCGGTTGGCTACCGAATCCCCGTTGTGACAATAAACGCATGAGAAATTGTGGTTTGGGCTGATCTGCTCAATTCCCTGATGACAGGAAAGGCATGTAGCAAGGAGAAAATAAAGGATAAAGTTCATGAGCCTTCTTTACGATATGCTTCGGCAAGGAGCTCCACAATGTGATAAACCCGTTTACCGGTGCCATAGGTGAGCTGAATCTGGCAGCCAGTATTGGCCGTTACCACAAAATCGGCCCCGGTGCCCTTTATGTCATCAAGCTTCATCTGGAGCACCTTCATGGAGATGTCATGATGAACTATGTTGTAAATACCCGCACTCCCACAGCAGGCATCCGGATGCTTCATTTCGC
Source organism: Caldifarciminota bacterium (assembly GCA_026991055.1). Classification (GTDB taxonomy): domain Bacteria; phylum Hydrothermota; class Hydrothermia; order B15-G9; family WFZT01; genus WFZT01. The sequence goes on from JALXCE010000008.1 coordinate 6,291, forward strand.
GGAACTCCAAACCCGGAATGGAGTTCAAAATTTCGCGGGGCTGCTTCCTTATCCCCTGCGCATGAGCAAGGTGGCAGGGGTCTTGATAGGTAATTTTGAGGTCAACCCATCCTTTAGGTTTTCTAAAGCCATTTTCAGCCAGGAATTCGTTTATATCCTTGATACGTTTCCTCCATTCACGGGTTGCCTCTTCGCCAAAGAGTCGATGATACTCCTTCATAAATGCCCCGCAGCCTGCGGCATTAACGATGATGGGGATATTCTCGCTGAATGTCTCCATGTTTTGCTTTGCCACCACTTTAGCATATTCCGGGTCGCCGCCGTGCATGTGCACGGCACCGCAGCAGGTTTGTCCGGCTGGGATAACCACCTCATAACCGTTGTATCTCAAGACATCAATAGTGTCGCGGTTTACTTTCGGGAAGAATGCATCCTGAACACATCCTGCGAAAAAGTAAACCCTTCCCTTTTTCTCTCCTATGGGCTCATAAACCGTGTCCTTTTTGAAGTAGGAATAAGCACCGGGGGAGGGTAGAGGAGGGAGCATTTCTTCCATTTCTTTAAGCTTTTTGGGGAGAATCTTCCGCACTAATTTGTTTAAATGGGTTTTCTGGTAAATGTAGAGAAACGTAGTGAGGGTTCTGAGCCATTTTCTTGATGGAATAAAGACTCGCATGACGAGGTTCTTGAGAGCCCGGACGAAAAAGTTGGGTGGATTTTTCATATAAGTGTAGGCTTTAGCCTCTTCTATGATTAGGCCGTACTGGACGCCTGATGGGCATGCAGTCTGACATGCGCGGCAGTCGAGACATTTATCAATGTGGTCAGCAAATTCCTCGCTAAATGTGAGACGCCCCTCTGTGAGAGCTTTTACGAGGGTAATTCGACCACGCGGAGAATCGGTTTCATATCCGAAGATTTTGTAGGTAGGGCAGACCGAGAGGCATAAGCCACAGTGAACACATTGATTTAGTTTGTTTTCAAAACCCTCGAAGAACATTGCCGAAATTTTAAGTCAGTGACAGGGAAATGTCTAAAATAGGAGCAGAAAGTATTATCTTTTGCATGGATTGCGCGAGGGTCGCCAAAAAAAAGAATCTTTCAACTTAGAATTTTCGGTTTAGCTACGATGTGCTCAATTATTGGTACGTATCTATTATGCGGACAAAAGGTTTTGAAAATGCTCCAAATTGCGTCTACCTGATTAAGCTTTTACCACACAAAACCTATTTTTTATCAAATTTGTGGGGTAAATTGTCGAACTCATCAAGTAGGGAATTGATGATGCTTTCTTCTTGTGGTAGTATTTTTTTCGCCTGATTCAATGTTTTTAGAATTCTTTTTTTCCAGCTACGTGGAATCTCGGAGATCAAATTTATTAGCTTCTGATATTCAGAAGGAGTTTTCAGAATAAACTCAGCAGTATAGATTGCCTGTCTAAGGTCTTTCTCCATCTTACCCGATTCTTTCCTTCTGTCTGCTATCAGAATTTTGTGCAACATGAAGACTGCAGGGGCCGGAACTCTGACTTTAATACCTTTACTAATTGAGAGCTCAAAACTCTCCATAAAAAGTAAATTCATAAATCTTAGCATTTGAGGAGATATTCCGAGTTTTCGGATAAACGGAGATTCTCCCCTACCTTTTCCCAATTGTGGGGCAAGAAATTCGATTTTTATTCCAAATCCTGTGTAATATACAGAGTGATCTGGGTTTATGTGCTCTTCGAATCCCAATTGCTTTAAGTAGTCAGATAAATTAAATGCCTTGCCCCTGTAGGGATAGGGAATAAGAATATCTAAATCTTGGGTTTTAAGAGGATACTTTCTTATAGGAAGGAATTTTTGATATAATGCAAAGCACCAGGCTCCCACGATTTCTATACCTTCATCCCACATTTTCTCTTTTGTCATTATTCTCAGGAATTCCTTGAGTGGCTCTGTAAGTTCTATTCCACCTATTTCTCTCTGGCTATGTGTTAGAAACTTAATAGCTTCTCTCACTTCCTTTAATTTTTTCTCGATCACTTTTCTTTTTTGCAACTTTTTCAAAAGTTCAGAGGGTATTTCCTTCCCAATGTATTCATCTGTAACCTTGTCTCCTCTACGATATCTTAAATAATAGTATTCTTCACCGTTTATTCTCTTCTTTCTGATTTTGCCCTTTGGCAATGCGGCAAGCAAACCAACAAGTCGTTTTTCTTCTTCCCGGTAAAATTTCAGGGTCTCTTCAAATGTTTGTTTTACATCTTCCATATCTCGATTTTACCCCACAAAAATCAAAAATTCAAATGTTTGTGGGGTAAATCTCATATTCCCCTGGGAATAGAAGGAGCCAATGGAGAGCGGGAAAATTGGGAATTGTGAATTTTTAGAAGACTTTATACTTTCTGTGCAATATTGCGGGTGATAAAAATACCCCACCACATATTGACAGTGCTAAAGGGGTGATTTTTACTAAATTCAAACACTCAGGAGGTTAAAAATGGTGATCATATTTCTCCTTCTTGTAAATTTTTATGGCAGTACAGCATTCCCCTATAGAAGTGAGGGGATTTTTGGTAATCCAGCATCCCTCGGCTTTTCCCCGGGATTTGAGTTTATCATGGACATGCCGGACAATGATTCACTTCCCCAGTATTTAGGTGCACAGCTTGGTTTCTACGGCATTGGAATCACAAAATCAGGAGACGATTACACCTATCATTACGCAACCGGCCTCAAAGTAGGCTCCGGCACGTTTGTCGGAATCGGCATATCTCGTGCCACAAATTTCTCTTTTAGAGCGGGTTTTATAAAGAGGTTCAAAAGTTTTCTGACGATAAATGCCTATGGAGACTTCTCTAACAGCACGAGGCTTATAAGCGGTGGATTGGGCTTGAGACTACTGAGGGGTGTTGTCAGGCTTTACTCCCGTGTGGATTACACGGATTCGCTCGAGAATTATGGAGGTGGTCTTATTTTCCAGCCAATAAGGGGTTTGAGCTTCACCTTTGATGCCAATAAAGACGGTGA
>JALXCE010000009.1 GCA_026991055.1 Caldifarciminota bacterium
TTTCAAGACGAAGTTTGGTGTAAAGAGTCTTGGGGGCTCTCTCATCGTCGGTTTTCTGATATTTTTACTTCTAATTTTTTGGGGTGTGAATTTTATTAATGCCCTTGTGATTGCGTTCTTTGGCGTTTCTCTCGAAGCTGGATTCTTTGGAGGAATTGATAATCTGACCCTCCCTCTGGGACTTGCGTTTATCATTCATTATCTTCCGGCAATAAGAGATACGCTTGCGATTTCAGGCCTTCTGGCATTTTTAATTGCCATTCCCTCCATTTATCTCGGCTTTTTGACCTTTGATGGTGGGATGGTAACATTCGCACTGGGAACGGTAATTTTTGACTTTGGTGGCCTTAAGTGGGCCCTGCCGATCCTTACTTTCTTTTTCACCTCGAGCATTCTTACAAAGCTCGTGAAAGGCAGGAGTGTTGTAAAAAGTGGTGAGGCTCGGGATTCGGCGCAGGTGCTTGCCAATGGGGGACTGCCCCTCACATTTCTTATTTTTAATGTCATCTTCCCCTCAAGAATCTGGTATGTGCTCTATGTGGTGAGCCTTGCGGTGGTCAATTCAGATACGTGGTCAACGGAGATCGGGACGTTGAGCCGGATGATGCCCAGGTCTATTTTGGATTTCCGGGTATTGCCCAAAGGGAGTTCTGGAGCCGTGTCTCCTTGTGGAAGCTTTGGCGGATTATTAGGGAGTTTCATAATTGCTGCCTACCTGCTCATTTATGGTTATAGCTGGAAGATTTTTGTGCTTGCTGGATTGTTTGGATTCCTTGGTAACGTGATCGATAGCATTCTCGGCGCAACCGTTGAAATACAGTACAAATGCCCGAAGTGTGGCGGTATATTTGATGTCGAATGGCACTGCGGTATCAGGCTTGAGAGGCTTAGAGGGATTAAGTGGTTTGGTAATAATATGGTCAATTTCACCGCCAGCCTTGCAGGTAGCCTGATTGCAGCAATAATATTGCTTTCAATTGGATTAAGTTAAGAAGCGATAATTGCCCGCGAAATTTTTTTGAGAATGCAAGAACTATCTAACTCATGTTATTAACCAATTTTTAAATGGCGGCAAAGAAATGGAGTTTATTTGGAAATAAAATGTTCCTCTCTCAGATTTTTTAATCGAGTCTAAAACCATACCAACAAAATTTTCGGTAAAATTTGTTTATATACAACCAAAGATTGCAGCATGTTCAAAAAAATTTGTACACAATGGGTTAAACCAATGCTGTTATTGGTCTATTCAACAAAACCAACCTTCAAAATACGTAGCCCCCCCCTCACCTCAAACCTCTCCCCGCAAGTATTTACGCGGGGAGAGGAAGTTGTGTGTGGAAGTATGTGACAAATTTCAGACAAGCTCAATCCTGGGTTAAATGCATTTAAAGGATACCTCACTTTTTTCGCAAGCAGGGCTTGTAGCTAAAAATGGTCCACAGAAATCTTCTCTTTCCACGCTTCACTTGCGGGTTAAAAATTGTTTCCATCCCCGCGCTGTGCAAGTGAGGCAAAAAAAACTTTCCTCTCCCGCTTGCAAAGCGAGTGAGGGAGGGATTCAAGGGAGGGGCATTCCGCTTGAAATTTTTAAAAATTCAAGATGAAGGCCCTCACCCCGACCCTCTCCCGCAGAGCGGGAGAGGGAGTTTTACGGATTTTGACTGAAAAATTTGTCAGATGTAGCCCCTCACCTCAATCCTCTCCCCGCAAAAAAAATTTATGCGGGGAGAGGAAAAACTTTTTAATATGAAGCTACCATTATATTTCGAGCTCAACACTTTTTGCCGATTAATATTCATTCAGATTATTCAAACACGCTCGCTTGATGATTTTTCTCAGTTGATGCATGAAAATTTATACATCAAACAGGAGGTAATAGATGAAATCTTACACAAAATACCTGACCTTTAACACTAAGAAACTCAGGGAAATTATCAACATTACACCCGAGGTAGAGAGGGCGCTCGAGGAGAGCGGAGTGAAAGAAGGTTTGATCCTTGTTTCAGCCATGCACGTTACAGCAGGGGTTTACGTAAATGATGACGAGCCCGGTATCATCCAGGATATCCTTGAATGGGCGGAAAAGCTTGCCCCGTTCAAAAAGGATTATCTGCACCATCGAACCGGTGAGACAAACGCTGATGCCCACCTGAAGAGCCTTTTGATCCACCATCAGGTGGTCATTCCTGTGACCAATGGAAGGTTGGATTTTGGCCCCTGGCAGCAGGTTTTTTACGCAGAATTTGACGGCCAGAGGCCCAAGAGAGTGCTTATCAAGGTCATAGGGGAATAAAATGAAAAGACTTCTTTTTACCGTGTCAGGACTGAGGGGAGTGGTTGGTGAAACTCTTACTCCCGATGTGATATTGAAGTACACCCATGCTTTCGTAAGAAGCAACGGACAGGGAGTTTATTTTATTGGCAGAGACACTCGTCCGCATGGTGAGATGGTGAAATCAGCTGCTGTTTCAGCCATCCTTGCGACAGGTAGCGACGCTGTAGATGTGGGGATTGTGCCGACCCCCACACTTCTTTTTATGGTCCGCGAAAAGGAGGCTCGGGGCGGCATTGTCGTAACTGCAAGTCACAACCCTATGGAATGGAACGCGCTCAAGCTTGTGAAGTCCGGCGGTGTTTTCACATTTAGAGAAGATGTTGAGAACATCAAGAAAATACTCGATACTGGCTACGAATGGGCAAATTGGGACAGTGTCGGAAAGTACTCCACCTATGAGCGGGCGATTGAGGACCATATCGATAAGATAATTTCCTCTCCGTATGTGGATGTTGATGCCATCAGGCAGGCGGGATTTAAAGTTGCTGTTGATGCAGTAAATGGTGCAAATTTCCATGCCCTCCCGCGCCTCCTCGAAAGACTCGGGATCAGAGATATCATTAAATTGAACTGCGAGCCCACAGGAATATTTCCACACCCACCTGAACCTAAAAAGGAGAATCTGAAGGAGCTCGATGAAATCCTCATGGAAGGTAAGGCAGATATAGGTTTTGCCACTGATCCGGATGGCGATCGCTTGCTTGTGGGATTCAAGGGAATGGAGCTATTGACCGAGGAACATACCATCGTATTGGCAGCCCCCGCCGTGTTGAGTGTTAGAAAAACTGACATCGTCGTCAATCTCTCAACATCCATGATGATTGAGGACGTGGCGAGGGAGTTTGGTGTACAGGTTTTGAGAACTCCGGTGGGTGAGGCAAACGTTGTGCAGAAAATGCAGGAAATCAAAAGCGCCTTTGGAGGGGAGGGGAATGGAGGAGTTATTGTTCCGGAGATAAACGCAACACGAGATTCACTCGTAGGGGCTTCACTGATTCTTTCACGGGTGGCAAAGGAAGGGATTGAAAGGGTTTTGAGTGGGATTGAAAACTATTATCTTCTAAAAGACCGGGTAGAGGTTAGAAAGGAAATCCCTGTTGAAAAAATGGTCAGGGAGTTTAAGCCCCAGTGGATAGACACATCAGATGGTCTGTATTTAAGGGGTGGGAATTTCTGGGTCCATGTGAGGCCATCAAACACCGAGCCCATTATGAGAATTTACGTGGAGTCACCAGAAAGGAGATTCTCTGAGCAACTTTTAGAGAGGGCAAGAGCTATCCTTCTCCAGAGTTGATGCGGTATATCTTTCTCCTTATTTTTGCCCTGATAACTGGGTGCAGGCATGAAGAAGCGGTTAGTTTGAGACCTGTTCCCTACCCCTACCGTGCGGCCCTGGCCATTTCTTCGGACTGTGATAGAACTGACAGTCTGGGAGAATTTCTCACGATTATGAGATATCTGAATACCACCGATTCCACACCTATTGGTCGGGGGCTTGGCCTTGAAATCGGCTACAGTTTCTGGTTCTTCGATGCCCTCCATTCCACCAGATTCACCGTTTTTAAGGATACAAGTTTTGAGCTTTCCCCTGCCGCGAAAACTATCGTTAAGTTCATACGTGCGGGTTACATTGATTATCTCCATACATTTGGGGAATTTAGCCTCGGTGGTTTTAGACGGGAGTTTGCCGAGTCAGCAGTTGCTTTTATCAAAAGAAATAACCTCAAACTGCTGACATGGATAAATCATGGGCCTTCGACCAACCATCAGAATGTTGGACCTCTAAGCTTCCAATTAGGGGACAATCCTGGCAGTCCTTATTATGTTTCTGACCTTTTGAAATCGGTGGGTTTTAAATTCTTCGGATTTTATGAGGTTTGCCACACAGTTGGCCAGGACGGAAAGAGAAGGTTCATTGATTACCTCAAAGCTCTGAAAGATGCCCAGGCTTATCTCACTGGTGGCCATCGCTGGCTTTTGGGGTTTTACCTGAGAAATCACCTTCTTGAGCCCGCAAAACTTGACGATGGGTATGAAGTTTTCCACTTTATGAGGTATATGAGCAGTATGGGCAGGGTAGCGCATGCCAATGCAGAAGCGCTTCCACGTCAGCTTACACCTCAGGTTATCAAGGAGCTTGAAACAAAAGGTGGCTACACGATTGTTTACACCCATCTTGGGGATAATCTGGGGCCACCAGAATACTTCTCTGATTCCACAAAGAAGACATTGGGACGCCTTGCAAAGGAGTTTCACGAGGGCAGATTGCTTGTTACAACCACAACAAGACTGCTTGTGCTGAATCTGGTTGAGAGGTATTTAAACTGGCATTACAAGGTCAAAAACGGGAAGGTGATGATTTTTATTGATGGAATTAAGGCAAACCGGGAGCCTGAGGGGGATGATTTCCAGGGTTTAACCTTTTATACACCAGCCCCGGAAAGTACCGAAGTGTATATTTTCGGGAAAAAGGTAAAGGATGTCGTGGTAAATCCTCCGGATTTTACGGGCCGGGGTTCAGTTTCCATTCAATGGAGACCTCTTAAATTCCCCGAGGGCTTATAATTAACCTCAAAGGAGGTAATTTATGGGGTTTATGAACTCTTTTGTGTTGAATCTTATAGTTGTAACCCTCGGCGTGTTGATCGCACTCATAATTGACAACTGGAAAGAGAAAAGACGGAATAAGTCGTTTCTCAGAAAAGCCTTCAAAGTGGTGAAAGAAGAAATTGAGGAGAATAGAAAGCAGGTGAAGGATGCTCTGGATTCTCACAAGAAGCTCTTTGAAAATTTGAAGGACAAAGTAAAAGATGAGAATGAAGCTCTTGAGGATTTCATCCATGAGGGGCTTGAAGCCGATGAACTAAATATACCTGGCATCAAAAAGGGAGTGGGTATCAGATATTTCATAGGGAACCACGCTGATCTCGTGGATCAAAAGCTTATTTTTCAACTCTCAGATATAGAAGTAGTCACTGAATATTTCGATAAAAAGGTGGAATTATTGATGAACCATATCTTTGATAGATTTCACTCCAGGCTGTCCAGCGATAAGAAGAAGTTTCTTGCTTTGCTCGGGAATGTGATAAGTAGCGAAAATCAACTCCTTTTGCTTTATAACCGGTTTCTTGAGCAGGAATATTTAAAGAATATTTAGGCTATCTGGCTAATTTTATGAATTTTCTCCTGAAGACACTGTCTCCTGTAATAACCTTTGCGATGTATGTGCCCTGTGGCAGATGTTTTAGATTAAGTTGGGGACCTAAATAAAATCCGATCCTATCCCCGAGCACGTTATAAATCTCTACCCTCACGGGATGGTCACCTGAGATACATAGAAAATCCCTCACCACCGTGGGGTAAATTTTTACAGGTGCTAAAACAATTTTACTGTGCACACCTTGAGGGTTTTCTACAGTAGCAATGAAGGTATAGACCACCTGAGAAGTTGTATCCCAGAAATCGCTTTTGAACATGACCTTTGAGCCGTCCGGTGATGGAACAGGCATGGGGGACTTGAGATAATTCATACTGCTGCTAAAGTGATGCCCGAAATGTTCGAAAATCCCGGAGCCATCAAGTTTCACAGCAACTATCTGGCCGGAGCGAGAGGAATCATCCTGACTGATGTATGCCCAGCCGGGACGCTGAAGGTTCCTGCAGGAAATATGCCCCTCTCCGACAAAGTCTGGATTATCACTTAAAACCACACGCTCTAAATGGTCGAGATAATACATGTTAAGAGAACCTGTGGGTCCCCAGAATTGCACAAAAACCTCACTCTCATTTGTGTCGTATCCAAAATCACCATGATTTCCGTAATCTGCTATTCTCCTTAAAAACTGCATGTCGTTTCTGCGATAGAGTTCAACTCCATAGTGGCCGTTAAACGGATTTGATGGTGAAGTTCGGTTGTGATCCCACATTATTCCCACATAGTTGCCAGATTGGGAGACTGAGACCCAATCAATATATTGTGGAAAATCGTTTGACCCATTTCCCCAGGCACCGGGAAATGTCCTTATCAATTCGGTCTCGTATGTCTGAAGATTGTAAATGATCACATCGAGGTCAGTGTCTCTTTTACCGACGAGGGCCACATAGTGGTCGAATTTGTCGATGTTTCCCTCGCCAGGCCCTAATTTAACCACTTCGTAGTCGTTGGAATCAGCGTCAGCGATGTGTCCACGCAGAGTTATCTGATCCTGACTAACAGAGTAGGTTTTTACGTCCCCGTTCTCCCTGAAACTATACATTATGTCTGGATTTACGTTGGACCAGTAGGTAGGGTAGAGTTCCGAGCCGGGAAGCTCCCTGATCATATGAAAGGTATGGGCATCGTAGATGGCAACTGTATAGAATTTGTAAATGGTCGCATTGGCATTCCACGGCTGAATTTTTGAGTATTCATGGTGTGGGTACCAGTCCCAGCTCGCCACATAGTCGGTTATGCGTGTAAGACGCATGGGAGTTGGGACAGTAGAATCAACGGCATACCCGTAAAGAGGTGGCAATTGCGGTGGGGATGTATGAATCGAGCGATATGGCCCATCAGCCGGATACTGGGCTGCAAGGGGAAGAATAAGCAGAGAAATTAAAGTCAACCTCAAAACCATGTGCCTTATGCTAAGGGAAGTAAGTAAAAAATTCAAAATGTATAGATTTTCAAGCGGAATCCCCTTCCCGTCGCCCTTCCCCGCGCTCCGCGCGGGGGAGGGATGAAATATTGTGTCCTTTTTGTCATCAAGCTTCGCTTGTTGAGAAATTAAATATGACAAAGTTAATGATAATTAATTCGATAGGCCTTATAATTGGCTCAAAAGGAGGTTAAGAAATGGTAAAAATTGGAGATAAAATCAGAGATTTTGAGCTTCCTGATCAGGACGGGAATACGGTGAAGCTGAGTGATTTCAGCGGCAAGAAGGTTCTACTATCTTTTCATCCCCTTGCTTGGACACCGGTTTGCAAAAACCAGATGCAGGAGCTTGAGAAGTATTACGACAAATTCGAGGAGTTAGGTGTTGTAGCTCTTGGAATCAGCGTGGACAGCATTTACTGTAAGCGTGCTTGGGCTGACAGTATGGGATTGAATAAGACAAAGCTACTCTCGGATTTCTGGCCGCACGGTGAGGTTGCAAAGATGCTCGGCATCTTTAACGAGGAGAAGGGATTCTCTGAGAGGGCCAACATAATTGTTGATGAGGAAGGTAAGGTGATTTTTGCGAAGCACTACGATATTCCGCAGCTTCCTGATTTTGGTGAGATAGTTGAGTTTCTTGAGGGCAAGTAGTGAGTGATTGAAAGCAACCAAATAAGGTGAAATTTAGAGAGTGGGGCGGGGCCGAAGGCCCCGCCCCCTAATTAAGCGTCCTCTCCCGCCTCTCAGAAGAAAAACACGGGTCCGATTGTTATGGTAAATACCTTTGTGTTAATATCGTTGTAATCTGTCGAGGTGAAGATAAAATCAAATGACAGATTAACATCAATTCCAAAGCTCTTTCTCGGCTGAAGATGGAATCCGGCCCCCATGTTGATGCCTATGCAGTTCTTGGTGGCCTTGTCCTTTGTGCCCTGCCCAACGTTCTTTACCTCTGTTGCTACCATGTGAAGACCGGCTCCACCCTGGAAGTAAGGCATCAGGGGCCTTCCAGGAAGGTTCAGGTAGTATCTCACAATTCCGTTGAAGCTTGTTATCTTGTCATGTACCTTCTGCTGGTGAGGGTCAATCGTTGTATTTCCGACTTTTGTTATCCGGTAGCTACCGGTTGAAAATCCAAGCATGGCAACAATGCTTCTTGTGACCCCGTAGGAAAAGTTCCCGATGAGCTTAAAGCCGTTTTCTCCACCGAGTGCCGGGCCTCTGTCTTCGGGGAACATATCGGGCATATCTCCAATGGGGATACCCATTCCCACTCCGGCATTTATTCCAAACTTATTTGTGAAGTCAAATGCAGATGCTGAGCCTATAAGTGCGATAACTGCAATTATTACCATAAGTTTTTTCATGGTTTCACCTCCTTGTGTTTAATTACCCAATTACCCTTTCCACCCCCGCATGCATCCTGGATGTAGTACTGGGCATCAAGGGTAATGTTTGAGAATGTTGACTGCACTCTTGTAAATACAAACTGGTTATTCTGCAGATCTGGATAAGCCCCAAGAGCTCTATCATCAGCGTATCCATCGCCATCGGCGTCTATGCAGTCCGAGACTGCAAGGATGATTACATAATCATTGGCCCCATATCCCTGAGGGACATCAAAAGTGACATTTGAAAACGCAAGATTCACATCCACCGGGTCACTTTCATAATCATTGTCGTCCACTGTCTGGTCATGGGAGAGTAAGATTTCAAGGTGATAATTCTGGAGGCCGAAATGATCCTGAATATGCCCTGAGACAGTGATGGATGTGATATTATTTCCTCCACCGCCACCTCCGTTTCCACCACCGCCCCCTCCGCCGACGAGTCCGCCGCCCCCGGGGCCTGTTGTACTGCTTTTACACCCTGCCAGCGCCAGGGCAAGAATTATGATTCCCACTACATTCTTTAACTTCATACTATCACCTCCTATTGCTTTTCATCTCCTTCTTTTAGAAGGTTTCTTATGTACCTGATGAATTCTTCAACGTCGTAGAAAATTTTTTTCTTCACATCCTGATTAATGATGCTCAGGACCATTCTTTTCTCGCCGTTCTCCCTGATTACATACTCAACTGTGAAAAATTTCCTGATCATAATGGCGCCCCCATTGTTTGTTTAATTTTGCTCCGGAGATTTTCGGGCCTTTGTTTATGAGTCTTTAAATGATTATCTTTCATAGCCACGTTTATGTTAAAATTTAGGTGTTACAAAATTGTTAACACACAGTTAACAGGGCCATGAGAAATATTGATGAGATTATCAAA
>JALXCE010000010.1 GCA_026991055.1 Caldifarciminota bacterium
TCCTTATTCCGCCAGCGAGGTAGAGTAGCTGGATGGGAGATGAAATGGGATAGACCCTGTAAATTCCGGGTTTGTTGACCTCACCGAGAACTAAGACTGAAACCGAGTGAATTTTTCCGAGAGCGATGTCGAATTTCACGTTTGTGAAATGTTTATTGAGCTTATCTTTGATGAGTTTCTGGGCCTCTTTAAAGGTCATTCCCCAGACATAGGTGGCACCTGCTTTTGGTAGAACTATTTTGCCGTAATTGTCCACGTAGAGGTCGAAAGTTTGCTGAAATACGTCGCTCCAGACGTTTATGATAATTTCATCCCCCGGGCCTATGACATAGTTTGAGCCCACAGGAAGGTTAAAGTTGAGGGTATCAAATGATACAGTGGACTCTGCCTTGAAAATATCGTAGCCAAACTGTTTTATGACCGTGTCGGGTTCAAGAGAAAAATTTCTCATAAACGATTTCTCTATGCTGGAATAGGTAGGTGTAGGTTTTATTGCCAGAGACTCTGCTGGTACTGTTGTCTTCTGGATGTTGCCCTTTTTTTCATTTTTCTTCTCGCGAGAAGCCTGCTCCATGAGCTTTTGCAACTGCTGCTCGGAGATTCCCAAAGCTTTTAATTGTTTTGAGAGGTCTGTCTGTGCATAAACAAAGCCAAGAGATAGTAAAATGATCAAAAGCTTTTTCATAGTTTACCACTCCTTAATTCAGGGAAAATGTATTGATACCTTTTTGATATGAACTTTTTACTTATGCCATAGATTATCAGCCCCGGCTTAGTGTTACTCACGTCTGCAATTAATTCCTTAAGTTCCATCAAAGCTCCGGCTGGTGAAACATTGAATTCGGCAAGGATTACAAAGCTTTTAAACCCCTTTAGATTTTCTCTTGAAACTGGATTCTGTAGTGGAGACTGAAGAAGCACGAAGCCCTCTGTTTTGATTGACTCGAAAATTTCTTCAATTTTTGACTGCTCATCAATTACCGGGAAGAAAGCTGTGGGCTGCTCCATAAAGCTCAGGATTCTGTTTTTTATGGGCTCTGTATTAATTTTACCTGGAATGAGTCCGAGTATTTCGAAACCGTCTTCAAAAGCCTCAGGTTCCCTTACAAACGGGTTGGTATATTCTCGATAGATAAAGTAACTGGAGAGAACTATTATCAGGAAGATGAATGTGATGATGGTATTTACGGCGTTCTTGGGCCATGCTTTCACATCTGGCGGGCGCGCAGGGTCAAGAACTTTCACAAAAGGTTTCGTAACAGAAATCTTCAAAAGGTCGTTTAGCCTTTCAAGGTTTTCTACGTAAAAATTTGCAATATCTGCACTCATTTGTGGGCTTGTTGTCCTAACCTTGATTACAATGACGCCGGTTTTATCATCAACTTTTATCTTTGTTATACGCCCCAGGTATTTTATTGCCTTGTCCAGTTTTTTCGTTTTAAAGTAGCTCATCAAATTAAATTTTGCTATCACGTCCTCGGCCATTCTCCTTGATTCAAGTAATGCAAGTACTTCCTTTGTTCCTGTCCCTCCAAGACTCATGCCACCTGGCAGGAAGTTTTTGAGAACAGAGCTAAAGGGGATCGACAGCTGGCCGCCGCTCGGGGGAAGAATTGTCACAGTGGCGTCATACTTTTTATGGACGAGAAATTTTCCGGTGAGACCAACAGCAAGGGCGATGATAACAGAGGGAATGGTGATGGCCCAGAATTTCCGAATCAAGATGTTGTAAATTCGTGTTAGATTTATTGTAATTTCAGCATTCTGGTTCATCTAAAGATCTCCACCGATTCTTTAAGAGTTTTGTAACTTCTCTTGTATTCTTCTCTTAACTCTTCTGGCAAGACAGCAGCGACTCCAAACTTGGAAACTTCTATCCCTGCTGCAATTGATGAAAGTATAGCCGATTCCACTATGTCAAGTCCAGAGGCGAGGGAGAGCATGGCAACTGAAATCACTGTGTCTCCTGCACCTGTAACATCGTAAACCGGTTTTCTCAGGGCAGGAATTTTGTAAAATCTTTCACCGTCGAATACCAGCATCCCTTCCTTACTCAAAGTAACCATGAGATAATCTGGATGTATTTTCTTAAAGACCTCGACCATGGCATCCTGGAGGTTGTTAGTATTTTTGCCAGTATACCCGAGAAGCTCTCTTTTATTGGGCTTGAATAGTTTGACATTTTTGTATAGACTGAAGTTTTCAAACTTGGGATCAACACCCACGGGAACATTCCCCGTGAGTTCTGAAGAGATAAACCTGATCAATCCTGGTGTGAGGAGGCCTTTGTTGTAATCCTCGACGATGATGGCGTGGAGGTCTTTTAAATTTTCTTTAAGGCTCGCTTTAATGTTATTTTCAAGCTTTTTTGAGATGTATTTTGTCTCCTCAACATCAATGCGAATTATCTGCTGATTCCTGCTGATAATTCTGATCTTGGTGGTTGTGGGGCGTGAGGAATCGATTATTATGCCGTCAGTTTTAATTCCATGATTTTTGAGTATTTCAAGGAGATTGTGTCCCTCTGAATCATCTCCCACCACGCCGAAAAGGGATACATCGGCTCCAAGTGCGACGAGATTAATGGCAACATTAGCTGCCCCACCGGCCCGTATATCCTTACTCCCATTTTTGATTTTGACTATCGGGACAGGGGCCTCAGGGGAAATTCTCTCAACATCTGCCTCCTGATACTGGTCGAGTATCAGGTCTCCAACGACAGCAATCCTCTTTCCTGCAAATTTCCGTAAAATTTTTCCGATCATAGAAGATGAAGATGATTCATAAAGATAGTGGCTAAACCAAGAAATATGAAGTATCCGGTCACGTCAGTGACCGTTGTAACGATCACACCAGACGCCAGTGCCGGGTCCTGCTTGAAGAATTTGAGAATCATGGGCACTGTGAGTCCGGCCAGACATCCTGCGACCATATTCCCAACATGACCGAGGAAAACAAGTAAACCAAAGTAAAAATTGCCCACCCAGATGTAAGCTACAAGACCAGAAACGAGTCCCACTACCGACCCTACAATCAATCCAACGATAAATTCCCTCACAAAAAGCCTTTTAAAGTCCGAAAAATCGATCTCGCCCAGAGCAAGAGACCTTACCACGAGGGCGATGGTCTGGACCCCGGTATTCCCTCCCTCACCTGCTATGACTGGCATGAAGACAGCAAGATAGGCGAAGGCAGCGATTGTGCTTTTGAAAATTGCCACTACAGAGGCGGCAAGGAAAGCTGTCCCGAGATTAATCAAAAGCCAGGGAAGTCGCTTTGTTGCCATCTTGAGGGTAGGAGTGTAGATACTTTCAGCCTCACCCCAACCGCTTAACCTGTGGATATCCTCAGTTGCCTCTTCCTCCAGAACATCGAGAATATCGTCGACTGTGATAACACCGAGGAGTTTACCATGCTCATCCACAACAGGCATGGAAAATACATCGTATTTTTCAAATAAACGCGCGACTTCCTCCTGATCGAGGTCAACCGGAACAGACGGCACTTCACGGACGATTTCTTTCAGTTTTGTATTGGGCTTTGCCTTGAGCAGGTCCCTTAAATAAACTTCGCCAATTAGCCGACCCTTATCATCCACTACATAAATTGTGCTTGAAACCTCGTCAGGCTTTTCCTCCTGCTTTAATCTGTGTAACGCCTCCTCAACGGTTAAGTTCTGGTTATAAGCGATGAAGTCGGTGGTCATCAGACCACCGGCTGAATTCTCTGGATATTTGAGGAGTTCTTTTACCTCCTCACGCTCATCAGGCGGAACATAGGATAAAACTTTTTGCCTTTCCTCATCGGATAGTTCACCTAAAACGTCCACTGCATCGTCTACATCGAGCTCCCCAACGAGCTCGGATATATCTTTTTCGGAAAGGGCTTTCAAAACATCATCAATGGATTCGTCGTCCAGTCGAATCAAGACATCTGCCTGGAGTTCCACTGGCAGATATTTGAAAACTTTAATCCTGTCTTCCTCATCGAGTTTATCAAGTATTAAAGCCACATCTTCGGGGTGTTTGTTTGAAAGCAAAAGTGCAGCCCTCTTGTAGTCCCCCTTTTTCACGAGCTCCTCAGTGAGCTTATAAAGCTTTTCATCAAATTCAAGTACTGTCTGTTTCATGTTTCTCCCTTATTAAAACCTTTTTTATCCCCTTTTTATCCGCCTCGAGGATTTTAAAGACGTATCCATCAATTTCAACCTCTTCACCTGGCTCCGGTATCCTTTCCAGCCTGTCGATTATCAGCCCGGCGAGGGTAGAGTAGTCACCTTCCTCGATTAAAATTCCCCGTTCTCTCAATTCCGTGATTCTCGTATCTCCAGAGTAGATGTTTCCGGTCTGTCCGTTTTCCTCGAAATACTTGAGAAGCTCCCCCAGTATCTTCTCAATAGTTATAACACCAATGACCGAACCGTATTCGTCAACAACAATTGAAACTGTCGTCTGCTTTTCTTTTATCGCTTCGACAACCCTGTGGAGCGGACTATCACTGTACGCAATGGCGTATGGCCTCAGGTATCTTTTAATTTCAACGGGGTTTCCCTCGCCAAGTATCAGGTCTTTAATATGAATCAGACCAATGACATTGTCAATGGTGTTTTTGTAGAGCAAAACCTTGTTATAATGCAGTTTTCTAACGTTTTCGATAATCCTTTCTCTGGGAGTATCCACAGGGAAAAACGGGAATTTGTGTGTCGGTATCATGATATCCTCGGCATCAAGGTCGTAGAACCTCAGTGCTTTTTTAAGTAGCAGTAATTGCTCACTCTCAAATCCTTTCTCCTCCGCATATTTCTCTAACTCTTCCTCGAAAGAGACCCTGTCACTTTTTACCCTCGCTATGGATAGTCTCAGAGCAGCATCAAATAGTTTGACTACAGGATAAAAAGTCAGGTAGGTAAAGTAAATCAGGAAGTTAAAAGTTTTTATGATACTGAATTTTCTCGAAATGGCGTAGGATTTCGGAAAAATTTCACCAAGAAACACTATAACGAGTGTCGTAATAATTCCGGAGGCAGCGACAGCGAGGTTTGAGGATAGCCCCACCCTTCTTGTATAGTTCGTCAGAGTTGTTGCGGCAAGTACGGAGAATATGTTGATACCTATTAAAATGCTGATTATAACCTCTCTGTCTCGCCAGACAAAGAAATTTAGCCTCGATTTGGGGATGGCGTCTTGAATTTTTATTCTATCAGAGCTGATATAAGAAATTTCGAAAGCCGCGTAAACTGCCACGAAAATTATGGATATGATGAAAATCAGCAGATTAATCATTTTATAGTTACCTTCACCTTGTCCGGCGATTCGCCCTCTTTCGAAAGTATTTCGAAGATCACACCATTTATCTCCACCTTTTCCCCCTCTGTAGGCACATAGCCGAGGTTGTCGAGAATGTAGTTTGAAAGGCTGCCGTAATAACCAAATCTTCTGCCACTCAGGCGTTCGAGAACCGAAATGGAGATGTCACCGCTCAGAAGGTATGAATTCTTGCCTATCTTTTTAACCTCCTCGAGTTCCTCGGATTCAAAATCACTTCTGATCTTCCCCAGGAAATGTTTGTAAGCGTCTTTCATTGTAACAACTCCCTCTGTGCCACCATATTCGTCCACCACGATTGCCATTTGGGTGGGAGTTTCTGTAAGTGTCTTGACCAGGTCAGGAAGGTCCATAGTCTCAGGTACAAATAGAGGCTCCTGCATAAAATCACTGATTGGAGAATCACCGGGAATCTTCAGAATTTCTTCGATATTCAGTAAATCTACGACTCCCACAATGTCATCTATGTTATTCCTGTAAACAGGAAATCTCGAGTGCCTCGTTTTTCTCATTTCTTCCATGGCATCTTTGATGGTCGCATCATGAGGAAGTGCATGGATATCTTTTCTTGGTGTCATTATATCGGAGACCTTAATTGATAAAAACTCGACGCTGTCCTCGAGTAGTTCAAGCTCATGTATTCTCAGGAAACCTTTTGCTGTTTCAACTATGTTGTAGACCTCTTTTAAAGTTATCGGCTCAATCTCTTTTGATTTCTCATCACTTTCAAATATCACCCGCATCCACCTGCCAAGTGGCTTGACTATGGGATAAAAAAAGAAATAAAAGGGATAGATTAAAACCCACGAAAGGGAGGAAAATGTTAAGGGATACTGGAGAGCGATGATCTTAGGAGTGATCTCACCAAATATCAAAAGTAAAAGAGTAAATACCGCCACATCAATTATCGTGAGCGTACTCTCGCTAAAGTGATGTCCGACTAAAAGATTGGTGATAAATACTGAAAAAATAGATGCCGCAAAGGCATTAACCGCCGTATTGCCAAGCAAAATCGTCGAGAGCAGAGTGTAGGGTCTCGAAATTAAATAATCCAGGAGTGAAGCTACTTTTCTGCTCTTTAAACGCCTGAGACGAGTCTTTGGTAGAGAGAAGAACGCGACTTCAGAGCCAGAAAATACGAAAGATAGAAAGATCAGCAGGACAATTAGTAGTATTTCTTCCATTTTTCAAGATACTTTTCCTCTTTTTGCTCCATAATCCTTGCATCTTCTTCTTTCTCGTGGTCATAACCAAGGATGTGGAGTAGCCCGTGGAGTGCGTACCTCGTTAGTTCAAAATATACATCCCATCCGTATTCACTTGATTTTTCTTCCGCTACCCATGCCGAGATATAAATTTCACCCACATCTCCAAGGTTGAAAGAAATTACATCAGTGGGTCTGTCCCGACCTAAAAACTCCCTGTTTATCTCCTGGATGCGTTTGTTGTTTACGAAAATTATGTTAAATTCCTGGGGTCCGTCATCGCCCTCTTCACTGATAACATCACTCAAGAAGTCTTTGAGGGCCTTTTTGTATTCCTTCGTTATCTTTATCTTTCTTTGAGTGTTGTAAATGTTGATCATTTTTTCTCTTTCGGGTACTCGATTCTTGGATGGAATTGACTTAAGAGTATGGGATATATGGCCTCCGCGATTTTATCAAGGTCTTTTCTCGTAATATCCGCCTCATCGAGCTGTCCATCCTCCAGTTTTGCACGGATTATCTCGTGAATAGTTTCTTTCAGGGTTTTCGCTGTTGGATTTTTCAGGCTTCTTACTGCGGCTTCTACGCTATCTGCTATCATGCAAATGGCCTCCTCTTTAGTTGAGGGCTTGGGCCCTGGATATCGGAAATCTTCCTCTTTGACTCCCTCACCCTCCATCTGTTTTGCCTTAACGTAAAATGGCACAAGCAGCGAGGTCCCGTGGTGGGTCTTGATAATCCTGATGATCTCATTGGGTAAGCCGTATTGCTCGGCGAGCTCAACCCCATCTTTTACATGAGATATGATAATGAGGGCGCTCATTCGAGGTGATAGCTTGTCATGTGGATTCTCCATTCCAATCTGATTTTCTATAAAATACTGCGGTTTTTTCACCTTTCCAATGTCGTGGTAATACGCACCGACGCGGGCGAGCAAAGAATTTGCGCCAATTGCCCGGGCTGCTGCATCACAGAGATTCCCGACATTTATGCTGTGGTTAAAGGTTCCAGAGGCTTTCTCTGAAAGCTCACGGAGCAGGGGATTATTGAGGTTTGAAAGCTCAAGCAGGAAAAAGTCTGTAGCTACGCGGAAGACCCTTTCGTAAAGTGGCAGGATTCCCACAACAAATACGCCGGAGAGGAATGCGCTGAAGAGTGCTGCCTGGATCAAAACCGGTACGTTATGCACTCTGTTCCCATACATAAGCTCGATAAATATAGACGTGATGAATGAAACCACGAAAAGGGTAACAATAACATAATAAATCTGGAATCTGGAGCGGAAGCTTTTTGTGGTGAATATGGATGTCCACCCCAAAAACAGGTTGTATAGAAAAATCCCAAATGAGTTAAAAGGAAAGTAGAGAGCAAGGATGATTGAAAGAAGCATGGTGTAAAAGAGAGAGGGTTCAAAACCAAGGGCCACGTTGAGCAGAATCGAATAAAATGGAATCAGCGTAATAAAATAAGAAGCATGGATATTTCTCACAAGATAGGCCCCGATCAAAACTATTAGTGCGGAGACACCGATAACTATTAGCTCTCTCCAGTCAGGATTCTTTTGAATGCGGTCACGAAAATAGATTGTACCGAGCAAGAAGATCGCGACAAGAATAAAAAGGTCCGCAATCCACCGTGCTGAGGTACCATGATAGGATTTCATTTTTTCTTTTAAAACCTGAAGCTCCTCGTAGGTTTGTGGAGTGATGAGCTCGTGCTTTCCAATGATTTTCTCGCCCTTTTTCACTTCAACCTTGACCGGAGAGATTTTCGCAAGTGCCTCATTTTTCACCTTGTTGGTGAGATTTTCATCGTATTTAAGAGAGGGAAAAAGAATTCTGCTCGAAATGTTTAAGAAAATTTTCCTCTCCGCCGGATTTTCAAAGGTTTGAACCGAGATTTTGTTTAATTCCTTTAAAACTTCATTTCTGTCTTTTACCTCTTCGATCGGAAAAACCGCTGTCCTTGTGCCTCTTACAATGGCAACCTTTCGAACTCCAATGACCTTGAGGAAGTGCTTATCACTCAGAACGCCCCTTTTTACAAAGTCAAGCACATAATTTCCAGAGAGTTCG
The DNA here is from genome assembly GCA_026991055.1 of Caldifarciminota bacterium. Taxonomy (GTDB): domain Bacteria; phylum Hydrothermota; class Hydrothermia; order B15-G9; family WFZT01; genus WFZT01. The sequence goes on from JALXCE010000010.1 coordinate 8,605, forward strand.
AGTATCCATTTCCATCTATTTTCTGAAAGTCCATCCCTGAAGGTCCCGTTTTTGCTGATTAAATCAAGAGTTGTTTTAACAGATTCAACCGCTGATGAGTCAAAGATAAAATACGCTGGTAGCTCGCTTAAAACCTTATCCCTCTCCTTTTGGAGCTCTTCAGGTGTTTTGTAAATCTTAAAATCTACAGGTGAGGTAATTTCTACAGGGCTTATCTTGCCCACCTGTATCTCTCGTATCATGGTGAAGTGTTCACGGGGAACAAAATATAGGGTAATAACGAACAGCACCAGAATGAAAAGAAATCTGGCAACTGTGGCTAATCTCCAGGGGAGTTCACTCTTTCTGGTATTTCTCATACGCCTCCACGATGTCTTTAACGAGTCTGTGCCTCACCACGTCCTCAGGCCCAAATCTGATAAATGCGATACCCGGGACTGACTTTAAAACTTGCTGAATTTCTACAAGCCCCGAGTCAACATCCCTCGGCAAATCTATCTGGGTGGTGTCCCCGGTTATCACAACCTTGGAACGGGGGCCAAGACGCGTGAGGAACATCTTCATCTGCACAGACTTCGTGTTTTGCGCCTCATCAAGAATGACGAATGCATCGGA
>JALXCE010000011.1 GCA_026991055.1 Caldifarciminota bacterium
CTTACTCTCCTCTCTGCGCCTCTTCTGATAATGCGCCTGCCGACTTATCCCTTTAACTCTGCAAATAGCTTCCATCTTTATTCTCTCTCCCTTTCCTTTCTGCCTCGCTTTCTCGATGATCTGCGTCTTTTTTTTGACCTAATCTCGCTCCATACTCTTCCTCATACACTTCTAATGTGCTCTCAAGAACCAGTTTCTCTACTGTTAAATTCAACACCGCTTTCTCAAGCTGGGATATCCTTTCTTTTAACCTTTCCACTTCTTCCTGGTTATTTTGCTTGTTATTTGATGTTGCTGAAGCTTTGTGACTATATTTTCTAATCCATTTTTGAATAGTGGAATTACCCCGGATTCCATATTTTCTTCGTAAGTGACTAATAGAGGCGCCGTCCTCGAATTCTCTAATAACCTTGAGTTTTAGGGCTTCGGTGTAATTTTTGTTGTTATCAGGCATAGAAGTGACCTCCTTTAAGAGTTTTATAATCATCCACGTGGGGAGTTGCGCTGTAAACATATATCAGGACGGGACAACCATAATAAATAACAACAAACATTATAGGAGGGTAAGGGAGGGGCTTTCCGCTTAAAATTTTAAAAATTCAAGATGAAAACCTTCACCCCATATCCCTCACTGCAAATGCTAATGCAATGGCAAAGGCTGATGCTGCATTTAATGAGCCGGTTTTCCCCTTCATCGGAATACTCACCACGTAATCACTTTCTTTCAAAGTAAGCCGGCTCACACCCTTATCCTCTCCACCTATCACAATGGCAAGAGGGAATGGAATTTTGAAATTGAAGATATTTTCTCCACCTACCTCGACAGATACAACAAAACCGCCCTCTTTTTTAAAGTTCCTCAAAAAGCTTGCAATGTTCGGAACTACAGCAACCGGAATGTGAAATATCGCTCCTGCTGAGGCTTTGACAACTGTTTCTGATAGGGGGGCTTGGCGTCGTGATGGAATCACGACGCCAAGCCCCCCTAAAACCTCCGTCGTCCTTATAATATTCCCCAAATTCTGCGGGTCCTCCACATGATCAACCACCGCTACAATCCCTCGATTTTTTACAACACTCTCAATAATCTCTGAAGCCGAAACCGTCTCTATTGGGCTTATTCGAGCAACTATCCCCTGGTGGTTTACATTTCCCACCATACTTTTGAGCTTTTCCCTCGATACAAGGGACACAGGAATTCTGAATTCTTTAATCCTGTCATAAATCTTCTGGTCAATCCTCACACCCTTTTGAATATAAATTTTTGTGATACGCTCTGGATTTGTCTGGAGCAATTCATAAACGGGATTTCGGCCGAAGATGAGGTTACCCGTTTTCATGCCCACCTTCTTCATAGAGCTCCACGAGTTTCTCCACTATCCTGCGGGACGCGTTGCCATCTAATTTGTAAAAAAGCTCGCGTCTGTATTCTTCAGCCTTCTCTTTCATCTCGTCTGTGGGGTTTAAGGCACGCTCAATGGCCGCAGGAAGCTCCTCGGGCCTAGAGATATGCACAAAGGCCCCTTTCAAAAATTCCCGGTTGTCCTCACTCAAAATAGGAGTCCCATCATGGTGCTTGAGTTTTTCATAAGGAAGGTTGTAGATGATACCAAACTTTCCTATGGCCAGAAATTCAAACATGGTGCTCGAGGCCTCGGTTATCATGGTATCCGCAACATAAATAAACGGCAGGATATTATGCTCTTCTTTGGGAATCAAAACCGCGTGGGGATACTTCTTAAGCCGTTTTTCAAAGATTCTGTGCTGGGAATGGGGTGCATATTTTCCCCTCCACGAGTAGGGATGCAGTTTGATTATAAGATTGTAATCCCTGGTGTATTCAAAGATAGCATCCTTCAGAGCATAGATGCTTGTTGGCTTGTATGTAGGGGCATAAAGAACCGTTTTCTTCTCTGGATCAAGGCCCCATTTTCTCATAATTTCTTCTCGATTTAATTTGCCCTGAAAAATGGGGTCAAGCTTGGGGTATCCCACCACGTAAACCTCATTCTTCAAAAGGGCACCTTCCTCGATGATTTTCCGCTTCCTGTAGGGCCCCTCAACGAATATGATGTATTTTGTATCTGGCTGGCTTTTCAGGTTTCTGTAAAGAATGGTCTTTATGCCCGTGCCATGGTTTACAAAGGCAAGGATTGTTTTGCCATATAGGTGTGCGTCTCTGATGGTATCCCCTGTAATAACGATGTCAAAGCCACTCTTACTTTCAGCAATTTTCAAACCTTCGCGTCTCAACTGTTCGTGAATTTTGTCTTTAAGGCTTCTTGTAAAAATGAAAAATTTGCGCTCTTTCTCGTCCTCACAGGAGAAATAGATATCAAAGCGGGGGTCGTCTTTCATAACCTCATAAATGGGATCGAGTGAGGCTCTGTGGTAGAGAAAACTCAGTCTAAATAGGACCTTAATCTTACGGGAAGAGTTCTCCATCGGGTGTCTCTTCTTCCTCCGGGAGTCCGAGGTAAACGTATCTTTTCAGATTCTGCATAAATTCAGACCAGGGGGAATCGGGCTCTCTGCGTCTGTTTCTCGCATCAATGAACATCCATATTTTGGAATCCATGTTGTCTGCAAAGTGTAAAATCTGGGCCTCGAGGGTCATTGGTCGTACAGGTGAGCCCCATTCGAGCTCCCCGTGGTGGGAAATAACAAGATGGAGTAGCTGTAATTTGAGGTCTTCCGGGAATCCGCCCCTGAAGTTCTTCATTTCCCGAATTTTCCGCATGATCATTTCGTAACCTATCACAAGATGTCCAAGGAGTCTTCCAACATCTGTCCGGTCTATGCTCGGGAAATACGAGTATTCTTCGGTTTTACCAATGTCATGTAGAAGCGCTCCGGTGACGAGCAGGTCAAAATTCACCTCCTTGTAACGGGACGCAATGCTTATACAGAGTTCGGTTACGTTTAAAGTGTGTTCTAAAAGGCCACCGATATAAGCGTGATGGTGTGATTTGGCACCGGGGGCCATTTTGAATTTTTTCAGGAATTCAGGGTCACCGAAGAAACGTTTGAGAAGCTCTTTCATGTGGGGGTTTTTGACCCTTTCGATTATTCTGTGGAGTTTTAAGACCATAAGCTCGATGTCGTGCGGGGTGGTCGGGATAAAGTCGGTAACATCGTAATCTTCGAGTGGAGTGACTTCTGCGATTTTAATGTTTATCTCCTCACGGTATTGGTCGACTGTGCCGCGAATTTTTATCACCTCACCGGCCTTAATATGGATGCGGTGCTTTTCAATATCGTCAAAGACTCTTGCGGGAACTGAGCCGGTTGCATCAGAAAGAACCACATCAAGGAAGTCTCCACCGTCCCGTTTTTTCTTTGTTTTTATACTTGAAACAAGAAATGCGTCCTCAATTTCTTCGTTGATATGGTCTCTTAAGTCCTTCACAAAAACCTGCTTCATAAGGTTAACATAATACTTTACTGCTTTGATTTTTGCAATTGATTTGGGTGAGATTTTATTGAGTAGTCAACATCTTGAATTTTTTGTAGAATTTAAGAGGAAGGCCCTCTCCCTCAATCCCTCCCCCTCGCTACGCGGGGGAGGGAGACTGCTTAGAACATTGCTGCTAACAGGCAAAGCCTGTGGAGAGCAGATTTCTGATCTCGCTACAAAAAAATCTTCCTCTCCCCGTATAAATTTTTTGCGGGGAGAGGTCGGGTGAGGGGCAACATATTAAAAGATTGTAAAATTCTCAAGTGGAAAGGTCTCTTGCTCGTTGCCTCGCCTTTCGTGTAAAAGCCACAAATTTTCTGACATCTTATGCAAATTTTCACCATTCTCCCCTAACCTCTCCTTCTTCGAAGAAGGATGGGAATTTATAGGTTAATGTTTCATCTCTGCTTTGCTGGAAATTTCCGCCCTTCCCGTTGTCGGATGAGTTAGTGAAGTAATAAGCGAGGGGAATTTGTCTTAAAATTCCGCGTAAATTGGGATTTCTCAAGCGAATGCAATTTGATAGTCTTGCCTGTGTTTTTTAAAATTTAGTAAATTTCCCTTGGAGGTTGGAGTGATGAGTGCAACTAAAAAAGTGGCTTATTCTGTGGTCTTAACAGCCCTCGCTGTGGTTCTTTCACCTATTTTTATTCCCATTGGGATCACAAAGGTGTTCCCATTCCAGAGTATGATTAATGTCATTGCTGGGGTACTTGTGGGGCCCTGGTATGCCACTGCAGTTGCCGGTGCTGCCGCTATCATCAGAAATCTTCTGGGCACCGGAACAATTTTTGCCTTCCCCGGTGGTATGATTGGTGCCTTTCTTGTGGGATACGCATGGATTTTGTCAAAAAATATCATTATCGCTGCTCTGGGTGAGGTGGTCGGAACAGGCCTCATTGCTGCTGTTGTAAGTGCTCTATTTGTTGGCCCCGTTTTCCTCCATAAATCAATGGCCCTGATGACATTTATCGTTGCCTTTTCGCTTGCGGCAATTACAGGCTCCATTCTCGGAGTCATTGCCCTATACCTTCTTAAAAAGGCCGGTGTGGCACTTGAATGATAGTTTTTGATGATGTCTCCTTTCGATATAAAAAGAGCACACTCTTAGCAGTTGAGGAGCTAAGGGAAAAGCTCAATAAAAACACGGTAATAACAGGCCCAAGCGGCAGCGGCAAATCCACAATCCTGAGGTTTATAAATGGGCTCATACCCCATTTTTATCAGGGGGATTTCAAAGGCACGGTTCTCGTAAAAGGTGTAAACACACGGGAAAGCAACACGTGTGAGCTCTTTAAGATAGCAGGTTTCGTCCATCAAAATCCGGATGCTCAGATTTTTAATGAAAGGACAGAGAAAGAAATTATCTTTACCCTCGAAAATGCCGGGCTCCCACATGATGACATCAGAGAAAGACTCAACTGGATAAAGGAAAAATTGAACCTCGAGCCGATTTTGTCTAAAAAAAGCCACGAACTCTCGGGAGGTGAGAAGCATATTCTCACACTTGCATCTATAATTGCCCTCGGATCACCAGTAATTCTCTTAGATGAGCCCTTTGCCACCCTTGATGGCCTCCATAGGGAGCGCTTGAAAGAGATCCTCCAATCTTTAGAAGACAAACTGATCATTGTTGCAGAACACAGAATCGATGAGGCCCTCTCCTTTTCCGATGAGTTTATCTTCATCAGGGACAGCAAAAATCGTATTAAAACTAATGATCTTTTTACTGTTAATTTCAATGAGTTCCGCGTGCGCGAGCCTGAGATCATAAGACTGGCAAAGATTGCGGGGGTTAAAGTTTTAGATAAAAGAGCGATAATCGAGGGGCTAAAAAAGAAAGGGTATCGCGAGGAATTTCACTGTGAAGACATTATAGGCAAACCCCTGCTTTCACTTAAGCATGTGAGCTTTAGCTACAACGGGCAAAGGGCAGTGGAGGATATCAATCTAACTCTACATGAAGGTGAGGTAATCGTGCTTCTTGGGCCAAATGGTGCAGGGAAGACCACGTTAATGAAGCTCATGGCAGGTATTTTGAAGCCTGATCAGGGTGTGGTGAGGAAGGATGTACGAGTTGGATATGTTCCTCATAACCCCCAGGATATTTTCTTTAAAACGAGGGTGATTGATGAGATAATGGTGGGGGCAGTGAGCCTGCTTGGAAAAATCTCAAATTCTTCGGTTTTTGAGGAAAAATTTACCCCCCACCTTGTTCCTCCCCCCACGCACAAAGTGCGTGGGGGGAGGAGAGGAGGGGGGAATTTTCGAACAAGCTCGCGGGCAGTGAGCACCGATTGGGTGGAGAAGCTCATCCATCTACTCTCACTTGAAGATTTAAGGGAGCGTTCTCCGTTCCTGCTTTCAGAGGGAGAGAAGAAGAGAGTTGCCATGGCAGCAGTTTTAAGCATGAAGCCGCAGGTTCTCCTACTCGATGAACCCACCACAGGACAGGACGGAGAGACCGTAAAGGCAATTGCCCGGATTATCAGGACTCTGAGGGACGAGGGCATTTCCATTGTGGTCTCGACCCATGATGTTGAATTTGCCAGGGAGATTTCATGTAAATGGGTTTTAATGGATAAAGGTAAAATCCGTTCGATCGTCAATCTTCCCCGGATCACCAGAAATGACATAAATTTGATGAGAGAGCTTCACATAGAGACCGGAATATATCTTTCGATAAATGGATCCGAGAGTTAAGCTTCTCATACTCATACTCTTTGATGTGCTCGTGATTGTAAAGGGGACGTTGACCTTCCATCTTCCGGCTTTTTCTGCTCTTGTAATCTTTTCCGTAGCATTTGCAGGGGTGAGGGAGACGTGGAAATTCCTTAAAAAATTCCTTTTCATGATGCTTACCGTGTTTGTCATCGGCTGGATTTTCATTTCACTTGAGGAGGGCTTTCTAACTGCTTTGCGTTTTGGGGAGCTGATCCTTTCGTCGTTTGTATTCTTCAAAAAGACGGATGCGGATGAGATTTCGCGGGCACTCCTTGCCCTCAAGCTTCCATATAATTTCGTTTTTATCTTCACATCGGCATTCCGGTATGTCGAGCTAATCGGTGTAAAACTCAGGGAAATCAAAGAGGCTCAGCAGGCAAGGGGACTTGATGTGAGCTGGAGGAACTTTCAGGTCCTCATCCTGCCGTTGCTTGTCGGGATTTTTGTGCTTGCCGATGACCTTGCAGAGGCACTGGAATCGAGGGGATTTACGTGTAAAAACCGAACGACTTACGATCCCCTAAAATGGACATGGAAGGACTCATTAATTTCCGTCGCTGCGATTCTGGTTTTCCTATTTCTTATAAGAATTTAAGGAGCTCGCGGATATTTTTGAGCTTTATAGCCCCGGGGTAATTTTTGTCCCCAATGAGGAAAGATTTATCTGCAAGCTCAAACATGGGGAAATCGTTCTCACCGTCTCCTGCAGCAAAGACCTCCAGTTCACCGAAATTTTCTCTATAAATGTCAAGTAGTTTTTCCATTCCTTTTCCCTTATTTGTAGGGCCGAGAACAGCAATAAAGCGGCTGCCCATCTGGCACGTGAGGTTGTGCTTTTCGAGCTCCTTCTCAAATCCTCTCTTGCTGTACTTGAAAATCGTCTCTGAGTACTCCCTCTGCATAGCAAGTCGCGCGAGCTCCTCACTCATGCCGAGAAATTCCATAATTTCATGGAGAGTGGAATTGGCATAAAACTTAAGACCGTACTCTTGTGCATATTGATTAAGAGTGGCTACTATCATTTGATAGGGTATCCCGAGCTTGATCACCATGTAGCCATCCTTTTTAACTCCATCGTTGACTTTGAGGTATCCATCAGGAACAAACACTCCACTTCCGTTTTCTGAGATGAAAGGGGTGGTGAGGCCAAATATTTTTCGATAATATTCCTGTTCAGCACGGGTCTTTGATGAATTGAGAATAACCTCGAACCCCAGCTTTTTGAGCTCGTTTACAACGTACAGGCCATCCTTGTAGTTGTAGTTTTCATCAATGAGGGTTTTGTCGATGTCGAAGAAGATGATTTTTTTCATTTAAGGGTCACAAGGGTGTCGGATTTCTTTTTTAGTTTTGCAAACCACTTTTTGATGTCAATGTTTTCAATGGGGGCCATGGATTTGGGCTTTGGAGGAATTTCCCCCTTGTTAAGGATTTTTCTGGAGTACAATTCGTCGAGGATTCTCTTTTTCACATTATCAGTGCAGAGCTCGCAGTGATAGATTTCGGCAAGTGAAACAAGGATCATTTCATTGATATGCTCTGTCCCTTTCTCCTCATGAATATGCGGATTTAGGGTTTCAATCTGGAATATTTCAATGCCCTGGTCATAAACGTCTTTGTATTTCTCAGGCTCGTTTGGATGGGTCATCTTATCGAGAAGGAAAACAAGCTGGTGTGTTTCAATGGAATACCCGGCCGAGAAGGACATGATATCGGCAAGTTTTATAGACATGGCATGCTCACCTGCATTGCCCGTTACGAATATATCCGTTTCGAACCCGGTGCGGTCGGCCACAAGAAGATTAAGGTATTTATTGGTTATTTCGCTCACCCGGCCGCGTCTTCTGAAATAGAGCCCCTTTTGCATCACCTTTGGCTTGTGCCTCCATTTTAAACGGACCATGGTATAGTCGCTTTCACTCATCAAAATCCCTGCTGCATAGTCCTTTACATATTCGTTGACCGAGCCGGGAATGTAGTTGTCAGCATCGATAAAACCCACGTATTTGGCACCAATAGCCTTGGCAAGCATTACCCCAAGGAGCATTCCCTCACCCTTACCGTATCTTATGAGGCCGTCATTTTCATCGATGATGTCGAAGTAATCTTGCTCCTTAAAGGCCTCAGATGCACCAATATCTTTCTGATGGATGATCATCACCTGAGAGTGGGTAAGAGAATAGTAGTGTTTGATAAGCTCAATCTCCATTTTATAGTGATTGGGAATATCTCTCTGGCTTGCAGAAACAACGATGATGGGGCATTTATGGGGGATGGCTTTTAAAACCCCATCGAGGAGGTGCAGTTTTTCATTTTTTAATGGAATAACAATGGCAAGGTCTTTTAAAACATTATAAATTTCTTCTCTTGGGATGTTGTTAACGAGGGAACTCTGAACAAGTTCGGTTTCAGTGTCGAATTTAATAACCTTCTGTGCTTCGTGGACAATCAACGGTCCGAAGATTTCTTTGTAAACGGATGATTCAAGGATCATAAGTGCCTCCTATAAATTCAGTATAAGACATGGTGGAAAATTTTTCAAGCTTGGGTGTTTTAAATTTGAAATTAAATTTGTATGTAGAAAGTTTGAAATAAAAACGTAAATTCGGAACGCAGGACGTAAGTTTGGGAATTAAAAATTCCACCAGCTCAATTTTCCTGCTTGGATAAGAATACCGTGAAAGCCTCAGATCAGCTCATTTTGAATTTCTCCAGTGGATTTGTAAAATTCAACCGGCTCGGTTATATTAAAAGTCAAAGGAGGAGATTAAGATGTCGAAAAAGCATGAAATTGTATTAATTCCAGGTGACGGCATTGGGCCGGAGATAACGAAGGTTGCCGTCGACGTTATTGAATCAACAGGTGTCGAAATAGAATGGCACGAGGCTTACGCTGGTGAATCAGCTCTCTGCGAATTCGGGGATTCTCTACCATATGAGACTCTTGCTGCAATTAGAAAGTATAAGATTGCGCTCAAAGGTCCTCTTACAACCCCTGTGGGTGG
>JALXCE010000012.1 GCA_026991055.1 Caldifarciminota bacterium
CAAGAGGTGAGAGAACATCTAAGGTATAGCCAAGAGGTTCCCATCCGAGGTCAAATTCGACATTGCCCTGATAATCGGTGTATCCCCAGATTGATATTGAATTTCTGTTGTTCCAGTGGCTTCGAACTACTACTAAGGCGCCTTCCACCGGATGATTTTCGCGGTCAAGAACCCTGAATTTCACATGGGCAACTCCGGTGTACCTTGTTGTGACCGGATGGAATGTGTCATCGGGATGCCATCCAAAGACAGACGAAACTGTCTTGTGATGACGTGGCCCTCCCATTCCTTCTGCTGAAGTTGCAGGGTGATCAATAGATTTTTCCGCTATAAAGTTTATATCCCAGTGATGCCATTTCCCTTTTTCCCAGAATTCATTCCACTGATGGTCTTCACCACGGTCCATAACGATGTAAATGGGAATAAGATAGGTTCTTGCTAATGCGGCAAGAAGTATGGATTGCTCACCGCAGGAGCCGTATCTCTTTTTGAAAATCACAAGTGGCTGGATGTCCTGGGTTTTGTATCCAAATCTCATGAAGTTGCCTTTGTATGACCAGGAAAGCCAGCGATGGAGGGTGAAAACAGCCTCGCGCTCGGTTTTTGCCTTTTCCATTTTACTTTTAATTTCTGTCAATCCGAGAAAATAGTTACGCCAGAATTGGCCGTGCCCCTTGTAGACATCAACCTTTTTGGTGAGCCACTGATCTTCGCTCTCTCCATAATACTCTGGTGGTTTGTCCCAATATGAGGCATCTATTCTTGCAGGAATTTCAAATAAAAGCCTCGGATGCACCACAAAGAGATAGTAATAATTGGTTGGAAGAGTATCTGTGCTGTCATAAATCAGGGTTGTAAGACCATTTTGCAGTTCAAGGAGTCTGACATAAGGCAGGGAGTCGGCAATTTTATAAACGTCTTTCGCATTCTCAAGGAAGATATCAAGGGCATTCATCTTTGTCATTGCCTGAAGCACACCGGGTGGGGTGTAGGCAACCGAATAAACAACTTCGTCAAAATACGGTGGAGAAATCCGGGAGAGGAATGCTTCTATGGAGTCTCGAATCCAGTTTTTTTCAATCATAAAATCATTTTCCGGAGGCATGTATTTTTCATAATAGTCTGCGGGAGTTTTGATGCTGTAAGATTTCGAAAACATCCAGCTTCTGTATTCAACAAATTTCGGGTGTTCTGATGTGCCCCGGTTAAGGAAAAGGGTGAGATTTCCGTCAACATCACCTGCGATGAGGTCTTTTAAGCCATCACCATTGAAGTCGAAAATATCTATTTGTGGCCACTCTTTCACCTTGATAAGGGCTGTGGTGTCCTTTTGATAGGTTGGGGAGAGATAGAGATAGATGAATCCCTGAGGTGTTCCTGCGATTATGTCATCCTTTCCGTCACCATTGATGTCCTGTGCTATGATTGAGGAGAAGCTGTCAATCTTAACTGGCAGGGAGTCTGTCCATCTGGTATTAAAATAAATTGAGCCAGGATTTTGAAGTTTGCCTCTGGACTTAAGCTTGCCATGTTTGTAATAAAAAAGCTCTCCAGAAGGGGAGAGGAATACAGGGGCTCTGTTCATCCTTATGACCCGGAGGTAGGTCAGGTCAGAAATCTTTTTACTGTCCCAGTTTTTGCCGTTTTTCTTAAGAAGGTAAACCCCATGTGAGTTCGCAATGAGCAGCTTTTTTGAAGATAGTATGGCAGGGGAGGGTGCAATGGGCATGGTGAAGTTGAAAACTCGCTCATAGTTGATCTGAGGGTAAATTTCTTCACCTCTCATGCGGTTAAATTTCAGCTTGTGGTCCTTGATATAAACTATTTCTTTGAAGCCATCACCATTAAAATCCACAACCTGTTTACGGGCAAAGGGAGGAAAGCCCTGAGGTGTGAATTCCTTTGAAAAGTCGGGGCCGTAATAACCTGCTAAATGCTCGTGTGTTTTTAGAATCAGATCAGGGTATCCATCGTTGTTTTCGTCAGTAAGAGTAAATCCGTCAACATTCTCAACAGGCTCAAGAGAGGCTTCTTTGAGCACCCATGATAGACGCCAGCGTAGGTTTTCGGGGACTTTTTGCAGGATAGAAGAGGGGATGTCTGGAAGACTGTAAGAAGAACTTTCCACATGTTTTTTCAAGTCAATTTTATAGCTCCCACCTGGTGGGAGCACAATCCTTATTGGTAAAGTTATGAGAAGCAGTATCGTAATCATGACTTTTTAGTATTAACCAGCCCCGATGTGATTTCAAATCAGGGGCCTATTTGGAAGTATTGTCAGCCGTTGGACCACGAATAATTAGCACGAAATTGTTTCAATGTTGATTTGTTTGAAAAATCATCTACTGAAAGAAATTTCGTTTTTGTTCATTTCTAAAAAAGAAAGGATTTTGGGTAAGGTCAAACGCAATACTTTTCCCCCTCTCCGCAATTAAATTAATGCATGAGAGGAAATAGGTGCGGGATTTTCTCTTAAAATCTTACAATTTAAAATTTTTCTAACAGACTCAGCGATACATAAAGTGATAGGTTAGTTTCACATTAGTCCAGTTACTGTCTTGGCTTAGAGGAGTTTCATCATTATTGGTTTTATTTTTCGATTTAACGAGGGCATTTCATTGTATTCCCTGCCCTGAAGCTTGCGACCTGTCTTCCATTTCTGAACCCCTCCCCACTGTTTGAAGAAGAAAGGAATTCCAGCAGCTTTACATTGCTCCTTGATCGATATTACCCATTCTTCCTTCATAGGTCTTGCATTAGGGCCGGATTCACCCCCCACGATTACCCAGTGGATGCCTTCAAGGGGTAGGTTGGGAAGGGGACCAAGCAGCGGCTCACAGGATAAAAACCTAACAGCTGCTGGTACTTCCAGCAAGTCTCTTATTCTGTAATAATATTTTGATGTTTCAACACTAACCCCCATCCAGATATTTGGTGCCCATGTTAAATTAGGGGCAACCTCTTTTAACCTTTTCGACCTTTTTGTTAGGACCTGGAAAATGTGCCAGTGAGCTTTTTCCATAGTTTTAAATACTCTCTGGATAAATGAAAGTGGTACTTCTTCGTGGAAAAGATCTGACATGGAATTTACGAAGATAATAGAGGGCTTTTTCCATTGGAGGGGAGTATCTATCAAGTCGTAATGCAGGGTTACTTTAAAACCATTCTTATACCTTGGATTCCCCATTTTTTGCAAACGTTTGGCGATTCTCTCAGCGTAGCAGTTTCTACAACCTGGACTTACTTTACTGCAACCTGTCACTGGATTCCACGTTTTTTCTGTCCATTCAATTTTAGATAAATATGCCATATCAGCCTTCTCCCTGGCAAGTTATTGGATTTCCGAGTTTTCCCATAATATCGTTTGTTATTTTCATCGCTACTTCTTTGTGACTTGCGAGAAAAAGGGCATATAGTGGTGCATTCTTAGAATTTCTCATAATCACCGGTTTACTGGTGTAAGGAAAAACTTCATTGACCTTTTTGAGGTAATGACAGGTAATAAATTCAGGGATAATGGTAGCTCTTTTGGATAAGTTTTCTCCAAAGAGGGTTTTAAAACTTTTATACAGGTTTTTAACTATGTCGGAATCTCCCATTATCCTTTCTATTAGTTTTAATTGTGAATCGTCTGGAAACCTGTCTAATGGTAGGTTCCGAATAATTCCCATGATAGAGAAATTAATGAATACATCGAATATGTAGGAATTGGCCAATTCTAAAATCGTGTTCCACTCGATCTGAAGTCCATAAGGGTCGAGTATAACTATTGCCCGCTGACGTTTGGTTCTATTCCACGTCTTTAAATAAGGAATAATCTTCTTTACCAAAATATCATTTGCATCACCGGATTCTATAAATATATCTTTATGGGGGAATCTTTCTCGACTAAGACTTTCCAGCTCTCTTACTTTATTTTCATCAATTTCTATGAACCAATACGAATCGAACGGTGGGTCTGTTTTCAAAGCAACGAGTGTTGATCCCTCCACAAACTCATTGGCATCTTCGTCTAACGGATAGTATCCAGAGCCTGCAAAAGCATCAATGTAGTGATATCTGTCCAGCCATCGTTCTTTTTGCTTATTCATTATAACTGAATAGGCATGTAGATAATTCTCAAAAATCTTCAACTTCGTTTTCGTCCACTTTTTCATATATCGATTTTAAAGCTAATTTACAAATTTTTGAAATATTTCTCACTCCCCTATCTTCAATACTGCGGTGCCTTTTTGTTTGCTGTGGCGGGTGACAATTAGTGCCTCGGGGGCCTTCTCAAATGGATAAACCTCTATGTCCATTTTGATGTTTATCTCGGTGGCAATCTTGATAAACTCCTCCCCGTCCTGGCGCGTGACATTGGCAAGGGAGACGATTTCCCGCTCATACCAGAGAAGGTTGTAATCGTTGATCACCACCGGAGTCATGGTTACGGGGCCGAGTACCAGTCTACCACCTTTATCAAGCTGTGAAAGGGCGAAGGAGACAAGGTCACCAACCGGCGGGAAAAGTATGCTCCCGTCCAGCTTCACAGGCAATTTGTCGTCATATCCTCCCACCCAGTCAGCACCGAGTTTTCTTGCGGCCTTTTTATTCTTCTCGCTTCTTGTAATTACATACACGTCGATGCCCAGGTGTTTGGCGACCTGCAGAATATACGTCGCTGATGGGCCAAAACCGTAAAGTCCTAACTTTGCCCCTTCTTTCAAACCTGTCAATCTAAATGCACGATATCCTGCAACTCCAGGGCACATCCAGGGGGCAAGCTCCTCAAAGGGTCTCGTATCCGGTAATTTGAGGGCGAAATTTTCGTTTACCACATGATACTCTGCGTATCCTCCATCAACATCCCAGCCGGTAAATTTTGCATTCTCACAGAGATTTTCCTTGCCTCTAAGGCAATACTTGCAATGACCACAGGCATAATTTAGCCATGTAACTCCTGCACGATCACCGATTTTGAACCTTTTTACTCCTTCACCTACCTCATCAACAATTCCAACAATTTCGTGACCCGGCACAATTGGTTTTTTATGCAGAGGCAGATCTCCTTCAGCGATGTGGGCATCTGTGCGACAAACTCCACATGCCATCACCTTTATGCGTATCTCTCCCGGCCCTGGATGGGGGTCCGGAAGCTCGACAAGTTTTAAAGGGTGCTCTTCGACCGGTTTTTGCTCTTCAATAACCCATGCCTTCATGTCAGACCTCCTAAATTGTCCAGATGGTCCAGTAATTTGTTTCCACTATTTCCTCGTAGTGCTTTCTGTAAAATTCAAGTGCCTCTGGTAAGGATTTGAGAATATCTCCAGCAACCACACCATCCTCTCCAATCTCGGCCGCGGCGACATCTCCGGCAAGACCGTGGAAGAATACCCCCATTGGAACAGCCTCCTCAAATCCAAACCCATGGGCTGTGTACATCGCAGCTATTGTGCCTGTTAGGACATCACCACTTCCCGCGGTTGCCATTCCTGGATTTCCGCTCAGGTTGATCACCACTCTGCCATCGGGGTACCCGATAAGGGAGTGAGGCCCCTTTAAAATCGTGATGACTCCATACTCTCCGCTGAATTCTCTGAGTACCTCAACCCTGTTTTTCTCAATTTCGTCAACTGGTAACCCTGTAAGACGAGACATCTCTCCAAAGTGCGGAGTGAGAACAGTCTCGTTTTTACGCTCTTTCAATGTCTCTGGATTCTTTGAAATGGCTGTGAGCCCGTCTCCATCAATCAAAAGAGGTTTTTCGATAAGCGGTGTTATTTTCCTGACCAGCTCCTGGGTTTCTTCGTTCAAACTTACACCCGGGCCGAGGACAACCATATCAACTTTTTTTGCAAAATCCACGAGGAAATCAAGATTTTCAAGTGAAATCGAGCCTTCTGGAGTTTCTTTTAATGGAACAAACACAATTTCATTGCCCCGTGCAGCAATAAAAGGGGCCACAGAGCGCGGTGTGGCAAGGTATGCGAGACCTCCACCTGCCTTAAGAAATGACATGGCAGAAAAGTAAGGGGCTCCAAAATAATTAGCTGCCCCAGAGATGAACAGGACTTTGCCAAAGGAGCCCTTGTGGGTGTTTCCGGGCCTCACTGGAAGCGGATGAAATTTAACCGTCTTGACCTTGATTTCAGGTGTATTGTAATTCTGGGGCGGGAATGAGATATGGGTTACGTAGAGTTTACCATTGAGCTCAAAACCTGGATAGAGCAGATTCCCGAGCTTTGGTAGTCCATAGGTAACAGTAAAATCAGCAAAGACGGCTGTTCCCATAATCTCACCGGTATTGCCATTGACACCGGACGGAATGTCTATACTCAGAACCGGTACGTCGCTTTCATTGATCAAATCGATTACAATTCTGTATTTACCCTCAACATTCCTTTTTATCCCTGTCCCGAGTATGGCATCAATAACCGCATCTGATTCCAGAATCGCTTCTTCTGCCTCATAGATGTTTTCTTCGGTGAGCAACTTAAAAGGTATCCCTGCCCTTTCGACCATTTCAAAGTGGAAGTTGACGGTTTCATCGAATTTTTCCGGGGAACTCAGGCAAAATATTTCCACGTATCCACCTGTTGAGAATATCTTTCTTGCCACCACGAGTCCGTCACCACCGTTGTGCCCGGGTCCGCAGAAGACCACAAATCTTTTGTTTTTTACACCAATTTCTGAGAGTAAAACGTAGTAAGCTGCCTCTCCTGCGTTTTCCATTAAAATGATTCCGGGATCGGCATATTTTTCCATTGCGTTTCTGTCAAGCTGATGCATTTCGCTGACTGTTGAAACCTTCATCTTTGTTCCTCCTTTTTGTAATTTAAGGATAACGAGCATTTAGGGTACATTCCAGCTTTTTGTGGCAGGTGAATTCTGTCATCAGCGCAAAGCATAGGTGAATAAAATTATTTGAGAAGATTCAAGATGTGGGCGGTCACTTCATGCCTTTCCAGCAGAGCAGGGGATGGAGGGTGATAAAAAATTTTTAAGTTGTTACCCCTCACCCTGCCCTCTCCCCGCAAAAAATTTATGCGGGGAGAGGGAGTATATTGGAAGTCATGTCGGACAATCGTCCCCCCCATAAATAAAGACTATGGGAAGCCCCCACAAATTTCCATAGGCAAAGCCTGTGAAAAAGGGGGGGCTCGCAGTTGAAACCTGTCTTTTGTGGTTTTAAGATTTAGTCATGCGTAAGGTTGTTGCCATTATCGGTCCCTCTGAGCCCTCGGCAAAAGAATATGAGATGGCCTACAGCGTGGGTAAATTTTTAGCATCAAAAGGGTTTGTGGTTGCCACAGGCGGCAAATCGGGCATAATGGAAGGGGTATTAAAAGGAGCAAAAGAAGCAGGTGGATTGACCATAGGAATTTTGCCGGAAGGCGACCTCTCTTATGCCAACAAGTTTGTGGATATTCCCATCACAACCGGCCTTGGAGAGGTGAGGAATTTCGTTCTCGTAAATTCAGGCTATTTTGTAGTCTCTATCGGTATCTCGGAGGGCACTCTCATTGAGCTTGCCTATGCTTTAAAAGTGGGCAAAACCGTATTTTCTTACAATCTGCCAGAGCTCCCCGGTGTTTTTGAGGATGGTAGAATCGTAAGATTCTCCAGCCTCGACGAATTTATTGAGGAATTTACCAACTTTATGGAGGTTTGATATGAAATGGGTTCCAGACGATGAGATAAAATCCCGAATTGAGAAACTCAAATCCAGCATGCAGGTGGATGCTGCTCTGATACTCCAGAACATGGATCTGTATTATTTTTCAGGGACAGTGCAGCAGGGGTTTGTCTTCATTCCCCAAAACGGAGAGCCTCTGTTTTTTGTAAGACGCATTCCTGATCGGGCGAAAGAAGAATCCCCACTTGAGGTTGTATCCATAAAGGGATTAAGGGATGCAGGAAAGATTCTTTCTGACTTCAAAATTAATTCCCTTGGTGTCGAACTGGATGTTGTGCCGGTAGCGACCTTAAAAAGATACCAAAAACTTTTCCCCGAAGTGGAAATTACAGATATTTCTCCCCTGGTTCGCGATCTTAGAAAGATTAAATCCGCGTTTGAGATTGGGAAAATTAAGGGTGCGGCGAGAATAACAGCAGAGGTTCTGGAGGAAGTTAAAAAATATATCCATGAGGGGATGACGGAGTGGGAGCTTATCAGTCTTATTGAGTATCTTGCGAAGCTCAAGGGGCACCTGGGTCCCACTCGAATGCGCTCATTTGGGCAGGAGCTTTTCTTTGGGCATGTTTTATCGGACAAAAGTGGTGGGGTCTCGGCCTTTGCGGATGCACCGACAGGTGGATATGGAATTCACCCCACTCTGGGTCACGGTGCGACCAACCGGCCTCTTGCTGAAAATGCACCAATAGATGTAGATTTTATGGTGAATTTTGAAGGCTACCTTTCTGATCAGACGAGAATCTTTGTTATCGGTGAAATCTCTGCTGACTTAAGAGAGGCTTATGAATTCACCGTTCGGGTTTTACGCGAACTTGAAAGTATGATAAAGCCCGGTGTAGGAGCAAATGAGCTTTACGGGCATGCAGTTTTGATGGCAAAAGAAGCGGGATATGAGGAAAATTTCATGGGGTATGGGCCTTATAGGGTGAGTTTTATAGGTCATGGGGTTGGGCTTGAGGTAGATGAATATCCCTTTATCGCTCGGGGATTTGATATGAAGCTCGAGCCCGGAATGGTTTTTGCCCTTGAGCCAAAGCTGATTTTCCCGGGCAAAGGAATGGTGGGAATCGAAAATACCTATCTTGTTACCCCTGATGGTTTTGAAAAAATCACAACCTCATCTGAGGGGATACATTATGTAACCTGGCAGGGGAAAAGCTTTTTGGGTGATTGAGCTTTGCAAAGAGCAAATCACCGGCTAACATGATGGGGATGCAATTAACGTCCCGGTTGTAAAGGGGGTGGATATATAGTCTCCCGCAAAAATTATTTATAATGTAGATGTGAAAGGATGAAAAAGAAAAAATCAAGCGGATTTGTCAAGTCCTGAAATATGTTGACATTTAAAAAGGGGAGTCCACTCAGCATGACTTACCCCCTGTCTTCACCTCAAATCCCTCTATCTCTACCTCTCCACTATACACCTCACTCGGCGTCGCATACCCCAACGACTGATGCGGCCTCTCCTCATTGTACAACTCTATCGCCTCCTCCACCGC
>JALXCE010000013.1 GCA_026991055.1 Caldifarciminota bacterium
TTTGGACATAATAGCTATTGCCTTTTTCAAACAAAATCTTCATTTTTGTAGCAATTGGAAGCCTGGTAAGAACTTTTCCTGTTGATGATAAAAGAGGAACATTATTCTTGATAGTAAATAAAGATTCCGTGATCTTTAGCAAATAAACATCTTTATTACGTGCCCCATAAGAGGTTGTCCACCCTGCAACCACTATATCACCATCAGGTAATACTTGGAGAGCATGAGCCACATCACCTTCACTCCCTCCAAAAGTCTTCTCCCATATCTTGTTCCCATTTCTATCAAGCTTTAGAACATATACATCCCATCTCCTAGTGTCTGTAGCTAAGCAACCTGCAACTATTATATTTCCATCCTTTAATACTTGTAGAGCATAAGCAAAATCATTCCCCTCACTACCAACAGTTTTCTGCCATATCATATTCCCATCTTTATCAAGCTTTAATACATATATGTCATACCCACCTGCTCCATAAGAGTTTGTATAACCTGCAATTACCATGCTACCATCAGGTAATACCTGAAGAGCTTCAGCTATGTCATTTCCACTTCCTCCAAAGGTTTTCTCCCAAATCTTATTCCCATCTTTATCAAGCTTTAATACATATATGTCATCTATATCAGCTAGATAAAGTTTACCTGTTCCAGATCCATAAGAGTTTGTGAAACCTGCAATTACCATACTACCATTGGGTAATACCTGTAGAGCATTAGCCCCATCGTTTTTACTTCCACCGAAAGTTTTTTTCCCATATCCTATTCCCATCCTTTGTATTAATCTTTACCACATATACATCATTATCACTTGCACCAAATGCATATGACTCTATCCAACCTGTGACTACCGCACTACCATCTCCTAACACTTGTATCGCTCTAGCCTGACCATCACTACCAAGATAATTCTCCCATATCTTATTCCCATACTTATCAAGCTTTAGCACATATAAATGTTCAATAAGCTCATTACGGTAATCCTCCTTATTTACACCTGCAATGACAATACTACCATCATCTAATACCTGTAGATCATTAGCCCAATCATCTTTGAATCCACCGAAAGCTTTTTCCCATATCTTATTCCCATCTTTATCGATCTTAAAAACGTATACATCATCATTTGCATCACCCGCAATAATCATACTACCATCATTTAATACCTGTAGAGCATTAGCCTCTCCATACCACTTTTCACCATAAGTTTTCCACTTTCCACCATAAGTTTTTTGCCACACAAGGGCCTGGCCATTCAATAATCCAATAGCTAATGCCGTTATTATAAAAATCATTTTAATCCTCATCATCAACCTCCTTTTAAATATTTGGGTAAACTGCACAACATTTTAAACTTGCCTTTAAAACATTCCCCAACCCATGAGAGCATTTGGGAAAATTCCAAGTTACTGGATTTTCCTCCTCTCTCTTTTCCCCACACAAATTGTGCGTATGGAAAAGTTGAGGACTTAGCAATATTTTTGAATACACTCATCCACTCTGTGGTCATATTTGTATAAGCGATATCAAATAAAAAGCCTTCTTTTTTCATCTGAAATATTTTCTGTAATAAGCTATGCGTCTTATAACCTTCCTGACATATTCTCTCGTTTCCTCTGGAGGATAGGTCCTCAAAATTCTGTAAACCACGTCAGGGTTTTGGGTGTCAATGTGTTCTCTGCGGATTAATTTGAGGACATTGCCCGGTCCCCAGTTATAAGAAGCAATTAAAAGATACTGCTCTGATAGATTATTGTCGAAATTACCGAAAAAGGTCTTTCTCATGTAATCAATGTATGCTGTACCAAGCCTAATATTTATTTCAGGGTCAAAAAGCATACCACACGGGACCACTCTATCCTCCCCATTCAGGTATCGATATGCCTCTCTTGCCCCATGCCTGGGCATCAACTGCATTAACCCGCAGGCTCCTGCTTTTGACACTGCAAGTGGGTTAAAATAAGATTCGGTATGTATGATGGCTGCTATTAATGCTGGCTCAAGCTTAAATTCTTCAGAATATCTTTCAATTAAATTTTTGAACGGCTTTATTCTCCTTCTTAAATGGTCCGGTAACATCGCTATTTTTATCGTATATCTGTATCTTTTCACTCCATCGGGAGATAGTATGACTTTTTTCTCGATTTTGTGCTCTTTTAACAATTCTGGAGCATTCTTTTCATTTACATACTTTCCTTTCTTTGTCTTTACCTGCTCCTGCAATAGATTCATGTGGGATGGATTATCCTTTGAGAAAACCTTTTTCAGTTTTTCAGTCAAATGCCTTCTTGCTATCCTATCTGCATCAGGAGAGTCAACTGGTACTACGGTTTCAATTTTAAGAAACCCATCCTTGAAATTTACAATACTACGGGATTCAGCATCCTTTGAATAACTTACCCACTCTTTTCTTGTTGATTTAACAAACTCCCCCCAAATAGAATCAACCTTTGCCTCAAACGCTGTCCACTGCTTATTCGTGCCGGTGTTGAACTCTGACCAGGATTTATCTACATTTTTTTCAAATTCGCTCCACTGTTCATCAATATCCTGGGAATAGATTTGTCCCACTGTTAACATTATCAACACAATTACAAAATTTTTCATAAACCCTCCGCCAAGTTAATGTTTTAAGTCTGCTGCATTTGTCTGAAAAATCCCGTATTTCTGGACTCTTGGAGCAATTTCCCACCCGATTTTTCTTCCATGTATTTCGTGCATAGGGTAGAGAAGTGTGGGAATGGGATATTTTCCGTTGGGTATGTATTGTTTTGGGGCATTTTTTGCCACGCACGAAGTGCGTGGCAAAAAATGCCCCTCAAATCTCCCTTTAAATAATCCTACAGCTCGTGATTCTCCCAAAATGCTCATCCAGCATTTCCTAAAATCCCTGACTTTTAAGTTTCTCTAATTCCCTGTCCGCTTCCTCGAGAAGTTTCCTTTTCTGCTCATTCTGGGCTTTTGCCATTTCCTCTCTTATTTTTCTCTGCTGTTCCTCTATCATTCTTTTGTGAATGCGTTCAATCTCCGTCTTTGGATAAAGGACGAGCACATATGCTTTATAGCTTGTCTTACTCCAGGCTCCATTTCTAAATTCTTGGCATTGCTGAACAAATCTTTCACGTGTATAAGCTTTGGAGATTTTGTTAGCATTGATCTGTTTAATGGCAATTTCCTCTTTAGTGGCTGGATCGAGCACCTCTGAAGCTAAACCTTTTATCAAGAGGACTTGATCAACCTTGGAGCCACTGGTTGTCTGGACATAGGCTGATATTTTATCTACTACATCCTTATAAGCATCCTTCTCTGCAAGAGCCTCCGAGGTCATTGGCTGAGAAATCCCCACAAATGCAAGATACTGATCAGTGCTATACTTTCCTCTATGAGTAACCCAATCTGGCTTTTCTGGAGGATAAGGCTTCCACCCGTCCCTGTGGAGACATCTTATGTCACCTTCCTGCGTAGATTTTAGTGCCTTGCCACCTGTTGCACAGGCAGTCACAAAAAGTGAAAAAATCAAAATGGGAGCCCCAATTCGTAACAACTTCCTCATTAGAACCCTTCCTTCTTTAATTTTTCAAAATCTTTCTCGGCCTCTCTAAGTAGCTGTTTTCTTTGCTCATTTTTGGTCTTTGCTATCTCCTGACGTATCCTTTCCTGTGCCTGTCTTATCATGTCCTCTCTTATCTGTTTTATCACACTTCTTGGCAGCTTAACCATTGCATAAGAGACGTAATAATCATCTCCCCACGCGCCGTTGCCGAACTTCTGGGCATGTAGTGTGTAGTACTCATTAACATACATAGACTTCAGTGTGGCAACAGAAATCTCTTTCCTTATCACCTCTCCCACAATTGCAGGATTAACTATTTCATTACTCAGGTTTTTCTTTTTCGCCACATCGAGCATTTTCAAGCCTACTGAAGACTGGAAATATCTAACTATCTGGTCAAGAGCAGATCTAAGAGCATCGTCTCTTGCATCACTCTCGGTAGCATATTTTCTCGACACTCCTACAAACACCAGGTTTTCCTTGTCAGAGAATTTACCGGGTTTATTTACCCAATCCGGCAGAACTGGTTTATTCAGTGTCCAGCCTTTGCCAGGAACTTCATATCTAATGTCTCCTTCTTTTACCTGCGTTACTCTTGGGGCATTACAGGACATTCCTATCATTCCTATTCCAAGCACCGTTGCATACAATACATTCTTCATTTGCTACCTCCTTTAGATTTCATTTTTTTTACATTACCACTTATGGTAAACCTTTTAATTTCGCAATTTCCATCTTTTCCCAAAAGTAAATTTAGTTCCAAGTCGGAGAGACTTCTCTTCTGTTGTTTAAATTTACGGGAATAAAATCCCATTGCAATCTCATTGAGCTCTGAACCTCCATTTTACGAAAACCTGATCAAGATTTCCTATCACCTGCGGATGCTGTTCCCTATCGCGCAATGCCACAGCTTTAATAGGAACTTGTCTCAAGAGATATTTTTTCAATTCATAAAGTGTCAATCTGTTATCTTTATTAAAATCAGCCTCCCCTTTTAATGCTTTAAGGAAAAAGTATGTGAATAACGAATGTCCAACTTCAGGGTACCATAAGGCTGTTTCTCCCGCTTGTGTTGCAGTTATTACTGTGAAATTCTTAGGGATTGAGCTCCTAACAGGTTTAACACTTAGAGGGGATTCTAACCTAAAAAGACTTCCTCTGTCTGAAATTCCTGAAAAACATGCATCTATTATTATAGTGATTGACTTTGCCCTGACTCGACTCAAATTTCTATAAAACAAATCAAGTGAATATCCATTGAGGTCCACAAAATTAGGATGGCAGTCAACAGGGACAAAATAGGCAGATTTAGTTTGTATATCAGGGGCTCCATGCCCTACATAATAAATGTAGACATCGTAAGCTTCATTGCTCATCAATCTATAAAGCCTTCCCTTGGCATTAGATTCAGTTCCAAACCACAGTTCAAAATCTGTTTTCTTTGCATCTTTTAATACAAAAATTTGCTCAGATGGGATTCCTAATACTTTATGAAAGTAGTTCTTCATCACCTCCGCATCATGGAATGCATAAACAACTTCAGGAATATCACTATATGTATAATGTTTGTTTGCAATAATAATACCAATAGATTTAGGGTTTGTGTATCCCTCGGGGATATTTACATCTACATCGTTGTTGCCTTTTATCTCTGTTTTAAATCTATGGGAAACGTCTGTATTTTTACTATATAATTCTTCCTTAGGTGTAATTACGTATTGCTTTTCCGAAACTGTTCCAATAGGAATGTTTATAACTTTTGAAAAAGACCATAGGCCTGTATTTTCCATCACTTTTAAGTTCATAGAAATTTCAGTTTTGTCATATCCAGATGGGACAAAAAATACCAGAGTTCCTTCAATTTCCCCTCCAGGCGGGAGATTCCCAAGTTTAACTTTTCTTATTATCATCTTAATATCCTTGCTTTGTGGAATTCCCTCGATTTCAACATCCTTAGCTATTCCTCTGCCTAAATTTTTTAGTGTTATATGCATTTCAATTTGCTCTCTTGGCTGTATAGAGCCATCCCCATTTCCGATAGATTTACCGATGTTGTCATCATCAAATCTATAAGAAATCTCAAATGCAGGAGGTATCGGTGCTTGAGTATAAAACTCCACAGTTATTGGCTCGGGAGAATACTCACCAGCATCAACATAGAGTTTTAAGAATTGCTTCTTTGT
This sequence comes from Caldifarciminota bacterium, assembly GCA_026991055.1. Taxonomy (GTDB): domain Bacteria; phylum Hydrothermota; class Hydrothermia; order B15-G9; family WFZT01; genus WFZT01. The sequence continues at coordinate 5,734 of JALXCE010000013.1, forward strand.
CTCAACTCGTATAGGGACTTTAAATTTAATTTCTTTTTTTATGTAAGATTCCTTTTCTATTTGACCAATGTTTATATCTTTATTAATAAATCCTCTTAGTCTTAATCTGACCCCATAGGCTGGCCCTTTGCCACTATTATAGAGTATAATCTTTGCAACAGCAGGTTCACCTGACTCGAATACACCATTGTTGTTAGCGTCATATATAGCGAATCTATCAATATTAATGAACGGTGGGTAAAAATGGGAACTTTTTATTTTAAAATTCACATTTCTTGTGTGCCTTATATCATGACCAGAGAGAGTATAGAGACCAGATTTACTACCCCTACAGTTTGTTTCGATTGCATATAAATATCCACTATTGTCTCCTATATAGACAATTCCATTGGGGGATATAAGTGGTTCGCTTTGAACTCTGGACCTTGTTTTATAAACTTTCAATATTTTTCCATGAGAGGAAATCTCATATAATCCATCCTCATACCCCACAAAAACATTTCCATTATTGCAAATGCTGACATTTGAATAAATCTCATAGTCAAATTCCATGTACCAACCTTCACCTGTCTCGACACTTAGTGAATATAAATGATCTCCTAATATTGCATATATTCTATGAGAATCAATCATTATCTCTTGTAGAAATAGGTTTTTATTCAAGCTATTTATCTTGAGCAGTTTCCCATTAGATGTCAATTTATACAAATTAGTTCCAGAATATGAACGTCCGAATAAACCGTGATAATTGTACCTTGCAGTAGCGAGTATCATCCCCCCTTTTATCCATGGAGAAATTGCAATAACTGGCTCATCACCAATCTTCCTTTTCCTAATTCTAAATTTTCGTCCACTTTTTCTGATTTTATAAACATAACTTGTATCCTCCTTTCTGTCATAGCATCCAATTATAACGTTGTCATACATGTCTACAATCGGTTGTGTTAAAACTGTTATGTCTTTTATGGACATCACTACTTTTCCATTGGGAGAAACTATAAAGAACTTGTAATTCAATGGGCTAACACAAATATACCCAGTAGATGTTATTGCAATTCCCACTCCCGCGTTATGAGTTGAATCCAAGAAAATCTCCCAATTTTTATGCCCATTTATATCTATTGAGGTTAAATAGCCATTTTTAGTCTGAAGATATATATTCCCGTGCTCATCGATTGAAGGAGAACTCCTCACTGAGCCCTTCAACTTGTATTTCCATTTCATTGTTCCATTTGGATAAATAGAATAAACATACCCTTTGTTAGTGCCTACAACAATTGAACCATCAAGGTTAATAGCCGGAGAATAATATATGGGACTACCAGCGTTAAATTCCCATTTTATATAAGCAGGTAACTTTCGAGTTTTTGATTTATATTTAGAGAAAATTTTATTGTAATTTAAGATGAATAGTGTCATAAAAATGGAGAAGACGATTATACCAATCAAAGCTGTCAAACTAATATCATCTGATGAACTACTGGAATATGAGGTAGTATTTGCATTTGAGGTATAGGAATTGTTGCTTGGAATAGAATTCAAATTCCAATTTTTTGTTAAATCAGGGGGAGTTGAATTAAGCTGTGTAGGAGAAAATTTGGTAATATAATCATCGAGGGTGGAATATTTGTCTATATAGTCGTCTATGTCAATCTTATTAAATTCAATTTCATTAGAAGAAAAATCTGATAAATTTATTCCTTTCACCTCTTTGGGAGGCCAAAGTAAACCAATATTGTTGCTTCCACAATAAGGACATTTACAAGGAGGAAAGTAACAGTTAAAAGTTTTTCCACAATTAAAACAATGATAAATTTCACTCATTAAAAATCACCCCCAATGTCAGAAATGAAATGCAACGATCTTTCTATATATTGTTTCAGTGATGGGAAAAGTAGTGCCAAAGTTATTGAATATCCTTGGCTTTTTCGCTGATTATATAAAGACCAAAAACGGATAAAGCCTAAAACCGAAAAAGTTCTGAAAATAGATAGGAGCTTATAAAACAAAATGGCATAGCTAAGTAAATATGAGTAGATCCCTCCTATAACAAACTTTTTATTAAAAAATTGTATAATAAAAATTTTTCTTGTTTTATAGAATGCTTTCGTCTTTAAAGAATGCTCGGCAATATTCCAAACTTTTATACCCGTGGAAAGGTCGTTTCTTTTGGAATGTTGTAAGACTTTGGGTATATATACAGTAGAAATAGGTTTTCCATGATTATCCATTGTGATTTTAGCAAGTGTGTATTTTGTAACATCTCCCTCCGCCGAAGAGATCGCCAAATTCATAAATTGACAAGCGCTCATAACATACTCCCCTTTTGAAAAATTTTAATATATGGTTTGGGGATATTCAATGATGTGTGAACTTGTTCGAAAATTCCGCCCCTCCTATCCTCCCCCCACGCACGATGTGCGTGGGGGGGGGAATAAGGTGGGGGGCAAATTTTTCATTAAAAATCAAAGGTTTTGAAATTTTTCGAACAGACTCATTTAACGATTTTCCCCCAGGGGAATCTCGATTCCAGTCTGGAGCATTCCAATAACGTTAGATTTATAAAAAATCAGCTGGAAACTGTTGTAAATATAATAATTGGATTTCCATCTTGAGCGATTGCCAACGTAAAATCTAAGAATCACATTGGAATTTTCGCAGCCATTACATATTCCAGTCATAGCCTGAACCCCAATGAGAGAGCGGGGCTGTATTCTGTAGTAAATCCCTCCGCTTGAAAGGTAAAAATAGTTCTCCGAAGATATGAAAGAATTAAGTCCAAGCGATAGTATGCCTTTACCAAGCCCAAATCTATACTTTCCTCCAAGTGCAACAATTCCACCATCACTACCAAGCAGTAAAAGTGGTGCCTGAATTAAAAAGTCCTGATTGGATCCGATGCCGTGTCTATAATAAATCTCGGGAATCGGCAAAATGAGAAAACCGCTGCGTATATATGCAAAGGGTATTCCAACTCCCAGTCTGGACTCACCTTTATCGAGAATTTTGGGGTCTTCATAAAGCCCAATCCCCATACATCCCTCAAGAAGGAAGATTGCAATGATGAGAGGAATCCATTTTTTAACCATGCCAGCCTCCTTTTGTTCGGATTTTAAAGGATTGGAGTTGAAAGTGCAAAAAATGGTGGTAAGTTTAGGGGGGCGCGCACTTCGTGCGCGCCCCCCTAAACGTTGCCTCTTAACCCTTAAAGATTCCAGAAAATTTTTGTATTAACCTCTCTACTCAGCACCTGAGCAGGAGCTTTTTTAACCTAAAGTCCCTTCAATTTAATAACCATGTTTAGGAAAGCATTGTGCCATGGGATTGACAAATGTGTCTTTTATAGTTATTATTAATACTATGTCCTACAAAGTAGAACAAAAAATTGGAAATAATGTCTATGTCTATGAAG
>JALXCE010000014.1 GCA_026991055.1 Caldifarciminota bacterium
CAGTCCTATCGGAATGGTGGTACTTAAACATGTCCCTCACAGACGAAAATTCTGACAGTTTCGGAATTATGCTCACATTCTTTAGAAAACCAGCAGTGGCAAGAATCTTTAACCTGACTGACGTTTCGAGAGATACCTTCTACTCCGGTGTGAAAATTCTGGGTTCTTTAAATGCAGACACGGGGTATACAGATATTACCTACAGAAGTCTTGATGGGACTGCGATTGATACCTTCAGGTGGACCTATCCTGTGGACGGACAGGCATTCTCATATATCATTGGAGCTCATGACCCCAATACACACGTATCCTGCTCACTCAGAGTCAGTGCCTTTGAATATCCTTTTGCAATAGACAGCACCGGGGTCGTCATCCTCGGTGATTCGGGCAACATCAGCTATTACTACGCTATCCCTTTTATGAACGTCACCGGCAGACTTTCAATCAATGACACCGTGCACAATGTAACAGGTCTTGCGTGGATTGACCGTCAGTGGGGACCCTTCGTTGTAACTCCACAGGGTGGGTATGAGTGGTTCTCTGTGGTCGCCTCTGAGAATAACGAATGGCTTGGTCTCCAGATATGGAATCTCTTCGATGGGGATTCGGTTCCTGATTCTCCCGACTACCGGCATCTTAATATTTTTGGACACACACCTGATACCTCCTTCGAAATCCACACTTCTCAATTTAGTCTGGAGAGGCTTGGATATTTTCATGATGAAGTAAGTGGGAAATACTTCTCAGCAGGGTGGAGGTTGATCTGGCAGGATGACAGTAATCTCATTTTCCTTGAAATGTACCCACGAGTGGATGACCAGATAACCACTTTAACAAGTCGCTTTTATGAAGGAATTACATGGATTTCTAAATTTACCGCTAACTTTCACAACGAGAATTTCATCTCGCAGGTTAATGAGGGCTATGGATATGCAGAACTTGTTCAAAAATACGATTCACTGATCACACCCCCCGGTGCTCCTGTATTCGCTGGCTTCAGGTACAACTCAACATCCAGCATCCTGACAGCAATCTGGCATCCTGCTGAAGCCGGAAGCTACCCCATTACAGGATACCATGTGTATGTATTTGATCCGCAAAACCCTGAAGTGATCAGGAGAATTTTGACCACTGCTGACACTACTGAGAGCCTCCATATTTCTCCTGACAGTAGTATTGGGATTTACATCTCCAGCTTTGATTCCGCATCTGCCACAAACGGCAGCGTCCTATCAGGTCCTTATGTATTTAATCCACACTCAGTTGCAGAGAGACCATCCTCATCAGTCCAGCTCTTAATAGAGGTCTATCAAATTCATCGATCTGTTCAGTTTCACATAAGAGCTAATGGCAAATGGAGACTTCGGATATATTCACCTTCAGGAAGGCTCCTTAAAGAGATAACCGGGAATGGAGAAAGTGTAAGAACTTTGCGTCTCTCCTCTGGTGTTTACTTTGCAGAACTTTCATCAAAGGGCCAAATCAGAAGGGGCAGGTTTATTGTAATTAAATAGTTTTGGGGTGCGTCCGCGCACTTCGTGCGCGGACGCACCCCAAATAAAAACACTACTTAATCACGTGAATTCCATCTCACACTGTACTTACGCAGAACGCACCCCAAAATCCCTAATCCTCCATCGCCTCTGCTACAAGCTGGGCAATGTCACGAACCTTTACCTCTTCCTCAACACCCTTTACTTTCGCCGCGTCATCAAACATGGCATAACAGAATGGACATGCCACAGCCACCTCTCTGGCCCCTGTTTCCATTGCCTGCTCCATCCTCATCACGTTCAGTCTCTGACCTATGTTCACCTCAAACCACATACTACCACCGCCGGCTCCGCAGCAGAACGAATTTTCCCTGTTTTTCTCCATTTCAACAAGCTGGACTCCCTTTATTGAGGTCAGGACATCACGCGGTGCATCATAAACTCCGTTGTGCCGGCCAAGATAACAGGGGTCATGGAAAGTTATCTTACCCCTGTGCTCTTTCTTGAGCTTGATCTTACCCTCTTTGAGTAATTTTTCGATAATCTCCGTGTAATGGTAAACTTCATAATTGCCACCAAAATCAGGGTATTCGTTCTTGATCGTATTATACCCGTGTGGACATATCGTGATGATTTTCTTCACACCATAGTTGTTGAATGTCTCGATGTTCTGCATGGCAAGCATCTGGTAAAGATACTCGTTGCCGAGCCTTCTTGCCGAATCACCACAGCACATCTCCTCAGGACCAAGGATTGCATAATCAATTCCTGCCTTATTTAAAATCTTCGCAAGGGCAATGGCCGTCTTTTTGGTCGTTTCATCAAACGAGGCCATACAGCCAACAAAGAGCAGGTATTCTGCCCTGCCTTTTTCAGACATAAGAGGCACATCGAGTCCTTTAGCCCAATCACCACGTGTGCCGTTATCAATTCCCCATGGATTGGACGCAACTTCGAAGTTTTTGAAAGCTGTTGTGATTTCGGACGGGAATTTACTCTCTTCGAGCACCATGTAACGCCTCATGTCAATGATGTCAAACATGTGCTCGTTACTCATAGGACAATGATGGAAGCATGCCCCGCAGGTTGTGCATGACCAGAGTCCATCTTCTGAGACCACAGTCCCCACAAGCTGCCGCTCAGATTCTCCTTTTTTGAGCAGATTATCCTTTTCATCGAGCAGATTAAACTGTATGTTCAAAATGATCCACTTGGGTGAGAGGGGCTTTCCGGATGCGTAGGCAGGGCATACGTCCTGGCACCTACCACATTCAATACAGGTAAATGAATCATAAAGACGTTTCCATGAAAGCTGCTCCAGTTTTGAAGCGCCAAAAAATTCTGCGTTCTCAAGATCGAGGGTGGTTAGCTTTCCTGAAGGTTTGTCATACTTGAAAAATGCATTGAAAGGCCCGGTAACAAGGTGAAGGTGTTTTGAATTTGGGATGAAAACCAGAAACGTGAGAATCAAAACAATGTGTGTCCACCAGAAAACTTTGAATCCCACCATTGAAGGTGGGAGGAAAGATGCAAGAAACTGGCCAAAGAACGGCTTTTGCTCCTCAATCCCGAGGCTTATACCAAAACCTTCCATGAGGAGATAGGAAATCATAAGACCACTTATCAAAAGAATGACAATGGTGGACTCTAACTGCGGCCTCTCTTTACCACGTGGATGCACAATTACACCGGAGTCTTCAGGTGGATGCAAAAGTGAAGGGGGCCTCAGGACGTATCTTCTGAACGCAAGGCCCAGGATACCAAACAAAACAAGAAGCGCAATCAGGTCTACGATATTTGTGTAAACCTTTCCAAATCCACCACGAAAGATGTACAGGTGCTCGGAATAGCCGGAGAGAACATGGTTGATTGTCACAAGGGCAAAGAAGACAAATCCCCAGAATACGAAGAAGTGGAGCATACCAGTCCAGGGCCTATCCCTCAGGGTGCACCTCTGGCAGAATACATGCACTATCGCATACCACAGCCGTTTGGGCCAGTTGTTTGTCCTCTCATCAGGCTGTCCCTTTTTAACAAGCAGATACCTTATGTAAAACGCCTTAAAGGAGAGATACACACCAACAACGATGATGATAGTGAGTATAACTTTTTCAATTAAGCTCAGCATAAATCACCTCCAGGGTGTATTTTCTGACCGACCGGTCATATAAACTCAAAATATCTTACGCGCTTTTAAAAGACCAGATTATTCAATGGTTAAAAGTACAGCGCCAGCTTCAACGGTCTGGCCCTTCGAAACTTTAAGTTCCTTAACCACCCCATCGCGCGGGGCCTTTATCTCGTTTCTCATCTTCATGGCCTCGAGAACGAGTAGGGCCTCTCCCTTTTTAACTTCCCGGCCTATCTCGGTCATGACATCAACAATTAAGCCGGACATCGGAGACTTAACTTTTCTGGGCCCTTTCTGCTCTGCCTTCCTCCTCTCACCTGAACGCCCAATGGACTTTACGATGGTCATTTCGTGAGTCCTGTCCGGGAAGCTGATCTCAAGGGTTCCGTTTGATTTAAAATTTGCCTGAAAAATTAAGGGACGTCCATCAACAAAGGCCACATAGGTATTCTTGCCATCAAGACTCAAGAGCTCAACTTCACTTGATTCACCGTTTAAAAATATCCGCTTTGAGCCGTTTTCATCAATTATGGAGACCTCGAATCCACCATCTTCAAATTCAACCCAGTATTTCATCAAAGCCTCCCTTCAGCGCCAATTCTCTACCGATTATCTTCCACTTGCTCTCTTTCAGACACTCACCTTTTGGCTCTGATGGCATTGCAGACCTTATGGAAAATACAAGTGAGCCCGCAAGAGCAGCCTCTTTTTTCCTCTCCACCGGTGAATAGTGGAATTCATTTAAAAATCCTGTGTGAATATCACCGCGACGGAATCTCTCATCGTTGATAATCTTTTTGTGGAAATCAATGGCAGTTTGAATTCCAAATACGATGTATTCATTTAGTGCACGTTCTAAGCGATTCAGGGCCTCTTCACGGTCTTCTCCCCATGCAATGAGCTTGGAAAGCATGGGATCGTAATAAATGGGCACCTCGTACCCCTGATAAATTCCTGAATCCACCCTGATGTATGGCCCGTTGGGCTCTCTTAAAAAGGTGATCTTGCCCGGTGATGGGAAAAAGTTGTTGGCAGGGTCTTCTGCGTAAATGCGCGCCTCGATGGCCCAGCCACGGGGCTCTATATCTTTCTGAGTAAAGGAGAGTTTCTCGCCCTCTGCCACTCTGATTTGCTCCTTCACAAGGTCCATGCCGAGCCTGACCTCTGTAACCGGGTGCTCCACCTGTAGTCTTGCGTTCACCTCGAGGAAATAGAAGTTAAGGTCGTTATCAACGAGGAATTCCACAGTGCCGGCATTGTAGTAACCTGCTGCCTTGATCAGCTCAACTGCCGCTTCACCCATCTCTTTCCTCTTCTCTGGTGTCATAATCGGTGAAGGTGATTCTTCAATGATTTTCTGGTGCCTTCTCTGGATGGAGCACTCTCTTTCGCCGAGATACACAACATTTCCATACTTATCAGCAATAATCTGCATCTCAACGTGTCTCGGGTTTTCGATGAATTTCTCAATGTAAATGGTGGGATCACCAAAGGCTCCTAATGCCTCGGCCTGAGCAAGTTTGAAGGCAGAGGCAAATTCCTGCTCCTCTCTTACCACTCTCATACCCTTACCGCCACCACCCATAGCTGCTTTGAGAAGCACCGGAAAACCTATTTCCCTTGCAATCTCGATACCCTCTTCCACTGTGGAAATCCCCTCTTTAGAGCCCGGAACCGTTGGGACCCCTACCTTTTGAGCGAGTTTTCTCGCCTGTAGTTTATCACCCATGAGCCTCATGGCTTCAGGTGGGGGGCCGATAAAGATGAGGCCAGCCTCTATGACTTTCTGAGCAAACTCTGCATTTTCTGATAAAAATCCGTATCCTGGATGAATTGCGTCAGCACCTGCCTCTTTAGCAATAGAGATAATGCGGTCCATATTGAGGTAACTTCTTTCACTTTCAGGGGGCCCAACCCGATAAGCCCTGTCTGAGAGTATCACGTGAAGTGCATTTTTATCGGCATCAGAATAGATGGCAATGTATTCGATTCCTAAGTCCCTTGCGGTACGTCCGATTCTCAAGGAGATTTCCCCACGGTTGGCAACAAGAAGCCTTTGAATCATGAGAATATACTAAAACACACCACCATTTAATGTCAAATCGAGCGGAGTCTTTTCGAATATTTCCCCCTCCTCTCCTCCCCCCACGCACAAAGTGCGTGGGGGGAGGAGAGGAGGGGGAAATTTTTCCTTAAAAATCAAAGAATTTGAGAGTTTTTCGAACAGGCTCAATCAGCGTTAACTAAACTTCCATTCTGGAACACAACCTGTAAATTCTGTGCACATTTTCCAAGCCCAACTTATTCCCCGGTTCTCTAAAAGAAATGCTCAGGAGCAAGATTATTTTCTATAAGAGTTTAGTCATTCGTAACTTATACCACCAGAATCTCTGTAAAGACATGGGGATAAACCTAATGCGGCTGATTAGATCGTCTTTGTCTTCAAATTTTTCAAAGTTCAACCATATATGTTCGCGGTCGCTTCTCTTTACTACCAAAGGTTTTATTCTGCTGGTTCATTCTGAGTCATTGATTTTATTTTTGCTATAAGTAAAAGTATCATATACTCCTTAAAATCTTCAGGTGAGGTATCTTTTGCAATTTTCCATAAGGGGCCAAGCAATTTTCTATGTTCTTTTAGTTCTTCCCTGACTTTCTGGAGAGATTCATCGTCTGAGTGGAACGCCATGTTGACGAGAATCATGAGAATTCTCGGGTCATTCCTCGCTACATCAAATGCTTTATCAGGTCCAACACCATTTTGCATGGCATTTAAAGCAATGATGAGGGCATGGTCACGCAAATCTTGCGGCCATTTAACGATCCATTCTTGCCATTCTCCTGGCAGTTCCTCAAGGAGTTTGTTATTTTTAGCCATTTAATCCTCCAGTCCTAACAAACTAATTTAAAGCCCTGAACATTAATTTTCAAAGTTTAGGCATATGATGAAGGAAATTTACTAAAAAGATCCCCTACTCGTTTAATCCCATTAAAAATGCCCCTTCCCGCCTCTTCCACGCACTTTGTGCGTGGAAGAGGTGATAAGTGGGTGCATTCACTTTAAAAATCAAATAACTCATGGAATATTCCCGAACTGGCACCCCTCAATTTGACAGTTAGTTTGGGGCGGATATAATTTTTTATTCCAATCCATTTCCCGGGGGAATTGCAATGATCGAGGTTAGAAATATTGTGAAGCACTATGGTTTTGTCAAAGCCCTCGATGATGTGAGCTTTGAGGTGAAAAAAGGCGAAATAGTGGGATTTCTTGGACCCAACGGCGCCGGGAAAACCACCACCATGCGAATCATCACAGGCTACCTCTATCCAGACTCAGGAGATGTGAGAGTAAAAGGAGTGAGTGTGCTTGAGGAGCCCCTGGAGGTCAAGAGAAATATCGGATACCTGCCCGAGGACAATCCGCTCTACTACGACATGGAAGTTATGGAGTACCTTGAATTCATAGGGGAAGCCCGGGGACTAAAAAAGCACAAACTGAAATCCGAGATAGACAGAGTAATCAATACCGTGGACATCAGCCACGTTGTTTATCGCCCTATTGGTGAGCTTTCCAAGGGGTACAAGCAGAGGGTGGGACTCGCCCAGGCACTTCTTCACGATCCCGAAATCCTCATCCTTGATGAGCCCACCACAGGACTCGATCCCACTCAAATCGTGGAAATCAGAAGCCTGATAAAGGAACTCGGAAAGGAGAAGACCTTGATCATATCCACCCATATCCTTCCGGAGGCTGCTGCAACCTCGACACGAATACTGATTATAAACAAAGGAAAAATCGTTGCTTCTGGTTCACCTGAAGAGCTTACAGCCATGGCCCGTGGAGGTGCCACAATTCATGTAATTTTCCGCGATCACGAAGAAGCCATTAGTTCGGTCCTCTCAAGCGTGGAGTGGATTGATAATTTCACTTCAAAGAAATCTACCAACGAGGAAGTGGAATTTATCATCAAACCCAGAGGCGAAGAGGATATTCGAGAAAAGCTCTACATGCTCGCAAAGACCAACGACTGGATTCTACTCGAGATGTGGCGCGAGAAGGCAACTCTCGAAGATGTGTTCCTCTCTCTCATAACCGAGGAGGTGCCATCATGAGCGCTGTGATTAAGAAAGAGCTCAAATCCTATTACAACTCAACTATGGGTTACATTATTACCGTCGTCTTTCTTGGCCTGACCTCATGGTTGTTTTTCAAAACCTTTTTCCTCTACGGTGAGGCATCTATGAGGGGGTATTTTAATATGCTCCCTGTAATTTTTATGCTCTTTATCCCCGCAATCACCATGAGACAGTGGGCAGAGGAGAGAAAGCTTGGCACTATTGAGGTTCTCTTTACACTGCCACTCAAAGACACGGATATTTTGCTTGGCAAATTTTTTGCCTCATACATATTTTTACTTGTAATGCTTGCACTCACCATCACAGTCCCTTTGTCCATCGCCCTTGTGGGTAGTCCGGACCCTGGGGAAATCGTTTCAGGCTACTTTGGTGCAATTTTATTGGGTGGCGCTTACCTTTCTATAGGTCTCTTTGCATCAAGCCTGACGTCCAGCCAGATTGTGGCCTTCATCCTTGGACTTATCTTCAGCTTCGCCCTCTTCATTGTAGGTGAAACCTTCGTTACGGTCACGCTTCCGCCATCAATTGCCCCTCTGGTCAGATATTTCGGGCTGGGATACCATTTCGACTCCATTGCACGCGGCGTAATTGACCTGAGGGATCTCACTTACTACCTCGCGGTTATGGTCGTATTTCTCTACCTCACATACATCGTGATAAAGGAGAGGAGATAAAATGAAACGCAAAGACACCCTGAAAGAGGTTCTGAGCCTTGTGCTAATTGTGGTTATCATGGTCGTCCTGAACTTCATCTTTACCCGTGTCCTCGTGCGAGTGGACCTCACTCAAAACAAGATATATTCTCTATCTGATGCTTCCAAAAAGGCTGTTGAAAACCTGAATGACATCATGATAGTAAAGGTTTATATGAGCGAGAAACTCCCTCCCACACTCATGCCAATCAGAGAAAGAGTTGCAGACCTACTCGACGAGTACAGGGCTTATTCCCACGGAAATTTGAGAATCGAATTTATTGACCCGGCAAAGGATAAGAAGGTTCAGGACGAAGTGAGAATGCTCGGAATTCCGGCTGTCGAGATGAATATACTGCAAAAGGACAGACTTCAGGTGGTGAAAGGATACCTTGGACTTGCCATTTTCTATCTAAACAAGCACGAAGTGATTCCTGTAATTCAAAGCACTGATGACCTGGAATACCAGATCACATCGAGGATTTTGAAACTAACCCAAAACAGAGAGCGCGTGGTGGGCTTCTTAGTAAAAGGTGGTGACCATGACCTCAATGGAGATTATGAAACTCTGAGAAAGAGAGTCGCAGATGAATTCAAAATCGTGGAGATCGATTCAACTATCCCGGATTCACTTGATGTGCTTGTCGTTGC
>JALXCE010000015.1 GCA_026991055.1 Caldifarciminota bacterium
TTTTCAGAATTGAGATTTTTGCTAGGGAAGAAGTATATTGGGAGGTAGCCCCTGATATTAATTGTGGGGTGGGTAAATTTGAGGAAACGGTATCTTTTCGGGTAGATTATTTTTGACGAAGATCGTGATTTTGCATAAAAGGCGCTAAAACTTTAAAATTTTCAACCATGCGTTGTTTTATAGCCCTTGAATTCCCGCCAGAGGTTAAATCTCGTATTTATTCAGACCTGAAAAAGGAAATGCAGGAAAAGCCCGAGTTGAAGTGGGTTACGAGGGATAATCTACACCTTACGCTCAAATTTTTAGGAGAGATACCCGAAAATCAGGTAGAAAAACTTGCCCGTGAACTTGAATCATTAAAGAAAGAAAAAAAGATTGAGGTAAAGTTGGGTGGGCTTGGAAGTTTCCTTGATCATGGAAGTGTGAGAGTTCTTTGGATAGGAATAGATAGGGGGAATCGTGAAATAGAAAAGCTTGCCAAAAAGGTGGAGAATCTTACTGCTAAACTCGGATTTCCCCGTGAAAAAAGGCCGTTTGTGCCACACCTCACTGTTGCAAGGGCAAGGAAGCATTCAAAAAGGCGTTTCAGGCCCACTGATTTCAAAACCGAGCTTAATATTCCTCCATTTACTGTAAACGAGCTCATCCTTTTCAAATCCACCCTTACCCCTGAAGGTCCAATTTATGAGAAACTGAAGGTGATAAAGCTAAATGGATAGCGAAGAGATCTTAAAAATAGCAAGAGAGGTTATAAGGAGAGAAAAACTCGGTCTCATAAGACTGGAAAAGACTATTGGGGATGAGTTCGTAAGAGCTGTTGAACTTATTTTGAAGAGGAAAGGCAGAGTTATTGTGACAGGTATCGGAAAGTCTGGAATAGTGGGAAAGAAGATTGCGGCTACAATGACAAGCCTTGGAACACCTGCGATATTTCTCCACCCCACTGAGTCCCTTCACGGGGACCTTGGAATTGTGAGCAAGGATGACGTGATTCTTGCCATTTCCAAAAGTGGGAACTCCGATGAATTTTATACACTCATTCCGCTTTTCAAGAGGTGGGATATCCCGATTATCGCTATAACCGCAAACAGAAGTTCCGAGCTTGCGAAACATGCTGATGTGCTAATTGTTTTGCCCAATGTTAAGGAGGCGTGTCCCTACGATATTGCACCGACAGTTTCAACAACCCTTACGATGGCCATTGGTGATGCACTTGCCATTGCGCTTGCCTACAAGAAAAACTTTAAGCTGGATGACTTTGCCGAACTCCATCCAGGAGGTGCCATTGGCAAAAAATTCTGGGTGCGCGTTGAAGATATGATGCTTACTGGTGAGAAGCACGTCCCGATTGTGAAAGAAGATGCTACAATGGAAGAGGTTATCCTCGAAATGACTTCAAAGCGTGGAATTACGAGTGTGGTTGATGATAAAGGACGTGTGGTCGGAGTGTTTACTGATGGAGACCTCAGGAGGCTTCTTGAAAAGGAGCTTACTAACAAAAAAGACATTTTTAAGCTTCATGCCAGAGACGTGATGACCAGAAATCCAAAGGTTATTACTAAAAATGAACTTGCTACAAAGGCGGCGAGATTAATGGAACAGTATGGTGTTACAGCTCTCATCGTTGTGGATGAGAAGCGCCATCCCATAGGTATTATCCACCTGCACGATCTTATGCGTGCAAGAGTGGTCTAACCTTTGGGCATCATTTTCCCTTTTGCCATCATTGCAGCTACCTTTTCAATAGACCTTCCGCCAAAATAAAAGAGGAAAACGAGCTCAAAAAGGCCTTTCATCCCAGTAGGTAGCTCACGGCCTGTTATTGCGTAGATCACAAGAATTATGAGGATGATGAGGAGAGTGATGGGTCGGATGTTTTTTGAGAGAAAGTTATCAGACATTACGTCAACTTTGGCAAGCTCACGTGCACTTGCCCTATCTTGCTGAGCAATTTTCTCTCGCTCTATTTCCAGTTCAAGTTGTTTCTGTGCGAGCTTTTTTAATTCCAGCTCAAGTTGGGGGTCGGATTTTATTTTATCGAGGACGTCTTTTGCCTGAGGGATCTTTTTGGAAAGCTGGGAAAGAAGGTCTTTGAAGAGGTCAACTGCAACACTGGAAGTTAGAATGTTCATCAAACCCCTCCGTTTAGCAGTTTTCAAAGTCGGGGCGAGTGGATTTGAACCACCGACTTCCTGCTCCCAAGGCAGGCGCGCTAACCGGGCTGCGCTACGCCCCGACTTTGTCGTGGGGAAATATTAACAAAAACAAAAAACATTGTCAACCGACGCTCAGATGTAGATGCAGATTGGGAGTGTGTGGCGATGAAAAGAAAAATCCCTTTCATTTACTCCTGATAACCAAAATGTTTTATCACCCGAGCCAGATTTTTTAAGTAAAGTTTGGCAGTAAATTGAAGGAGAGATGTAATTTGAAGGTCAATGCCGTCATCATTTAAGGGGACGTTTTAATTCGATTTTAGAACCATTCGGGAATTTATTGAAATTTGAATTAAGTTTCTCTAAAATTAGCCAATAGAAATATTTGCTATTTAATAAATGGTTTCTGTGAGTAAACCTCGGGAGATTTCAAATGAAAGTAAAAATAAGAACTCTTACGCCTTTGTGGACTGGTGGTGTAGACGGCACGATGGACCGTATCCACGAGACTGGCATCATCGGTTCACTCAGATGGTGGTATGAAGCCGTTGTGAGAGGATTGGAGGGAATCGCGTGCGACCCGACATCGAAAGATCGTTGTCCTGATGATGATGGAAAGTATTGCGATGTATGCGCGGTATTCGGGGCTACTGGCTTACAGCGCACTTTTCGACTGGAAGGGCCCGTGTGGTTGAATGAAGCACGAGGGAATATGCTCAAGGTATGGGTAAAAAATGACAAAGGGCGGAACAATAAAGGATGGTTTTTAGGCCGCGGTTTTTGGGGCGAAAGTGAAATGCAGATTGTCCCATTGCATTTGCCTGAAGGGTGGAAGGTTAAAGACCTAAAACATAGTCTGTATTTGATTATGAAGTTGATAGAATGTTGGGGAGGATTGGGGGCAAGAACTCAGCAAGGATATGGTGTTGTGAAGTTCGATTTTAAAGATAATGGTGATATTGAGGAAGTTATTAACGCTACTAAAATACTACAAAATCGCAAAGATCGGAGGATTATACCTGATAATAAACGGAACAGAACGCAGAAATTGCCTACACTGAATGAATTTTTCTTTGCTAAGGTGCAGTTTTCAATAGAAGATAAGACACCACAAAATTGGCTTAGTGATCGCGTTTTGAAGATTTCACCTGATAAAGAGCTCTATTGGTATTTCAACCAGGCAAACTCGACACAAAGAACCTCGGTTCTGCCCTTGGCTCCTGTTGTGAGATTTTATTTGCGTGGTATAATGAGAGAACAATCTTCCTGGAATAAGGATTTGCGCCATCGTCTCATGGGAGAGTTGGGTAAGAAATCTCTCATCCATGTCTCTCACGCCTATCCAACCGAAAACCAAAATAAATGGGAATTTCGCATCTGGGGTTGGATTCCTTACGATCTACCTGGTGGAGTTACGCGTGATGCCGTGCTGGAACACCTTAGGCAATGGATAGGTGTCTCTCAGGATATATCCCAGCAGCGCCAATGGCACACAGCTCAAAATGGGCACCTCTGGCAGGACATAAAACTATCCAATCCTGAGGTTTGCTGGTTTGAACATCGTGGGAGTGAGGCTACTGATTATTTGCAGGCATTATTAGAAGGGTGTGGATGTAAAAAGGAGGGAAATCAGTGAAAAAGGAATTCTGGGCAGAGTTTGATTTGTATGGGAAAGTCGCCCCTTATGGCTCCCAAATTAGCAAATTACTCCAGGAAGAGCAAGAAGCAAGAAGGGTTAACAAAAAATCAAAAGAGAAAGAAAAGCGCAAAAAGCGAGAAGAATTACAATCACGAGTTCAAAAAGTCGTGAGTTCTTTCATTTTCCAAGGGGAACTTGAGACTTCTGAAATTCCTGATGCTGCGAGCAGACAAATATTTCTTGCCCAGCTTTTAGCAGCTGATGTGATTTGTGAGGGACGCTCAACCCAATGCAAAGACTATGCTAAAGGCAAAAACTGCTTGCAATGGTGGTATTATGCTGGGGACTTATCACATCCACGAGGCAACTTTCAGGAATTTCTCTACCGTCGCTTACGATGGATGGCTTCTATACTCAATTTTGATGTTGGAGAGGATGTTGTTCCCCCCTCTCTTCCCAACCTATCCATTTTTCCACCCGGTTCATGGGCAATTCAAATTAGTTTCACCTTGCGCAAGCCGTATATCAGCAGAGATGACACCGACTTTTATATTATTGGTAACCCTGTCAAGAAAGAATGGGTCTTCAAAGTGCCCTATGTTGCGCCAAGCCAGTGGAAGGGAGCGCTGCGGGCGGCGATGGTGCGTGAGTTGGTAGAATGGTGGCAAAGTCAGGATAAGAAAGACTCCAAGGAGTTCGCCAACCGTCGCTTTCGTATGGCGTTGCTTTTTGGGGATGAGAAAGGGGAAGAATCAGGCTCGATTAAAGGCTTGGCAAAATATCTGGATGAAGTTGGAGGCGATGAAGCGGCAAGGCTTTTCAGGGAGAAGGTGCGTAAATATTTTGATATCCCTGAGGATAAACCAATGCCACATTTTCAAGGGCATCTTCACTTTTATCCCACCTTCTTTGACAAAATCGGATTGGAGGTTATCAACCCTCACGACCGTGAAACAGGCGCAAGTGTAAAAGGACCAATTTATTTCGAATGTGTACCGCAGGGGACCAAAGGCACATTTACATTGCTTTATGTGCCTTCCTATTTGAGTGATAAGCCTGAAGAAGCACAGAATCAAGCTAAAAGAGATTTGAAAACCGTTCTACGAGGTCTTTATGCCATGTTTAAAAGGTATGGATTTGGAGCAAAAACAAGCAGTGGATATGGTGTGGTTAAGGATGCTACTTGTAAGGTGTTGAAAAATTAGGATGATCACACAGAGGCACAGGGAGTACAGAGATGATACTTTTCCGTGTTCGCCGTGTCTCCATATTGGAGAATTAGCGAGACTGCGGGAGAGTTAGAGAAGTGGAGGAACAATTTATGGTAGATTTGAAAAAGCTCTTGGAAAAAAGAGAAGAAATTCTGAAAACGGAACTTTTTATGTTTTTGCATGATGTAGGGAAGTTGCATCCACATCATCAAGGCAAATTTCTTAAAAAAGAGAGGTTTAAAGATTATAAGCACGATAAACATATACTTAAATTGGCGCCTTCTAACTTTGAAACATGGGTTTTTGAGCTAAAAATTGATTACACTGCTACGCTGGCAAGTATTATTGAAAAACATCATGGTAAGGTGACACAAAAAGATGATGGTATCACGGCTGTCTACTCTCAGCGAATAGATCGCCTTGACTCTTCCTGGGATAGAGACTGGATTATTTCTCCTCCAAATTATGATCTTCTTAAAACAGTGCAATCTCCACAAGTGCTGATAGATTCTTTTGCCGGTTTTTCCAAATATGTGTATCGAAGGAAAGAAAATCTTTTAATCTGCATAATTCCATCGAGAAAAGCGGATATAAATTTACTACAAATTGCTCTGGATGACACGCTCCATGCAATTGAGTTGGCTCATAGCAACAACCTTTTGCATACTTATCAATCACGCAACATACTGTTTCAATTTTTCCGTTTAGCAATGCAAATCGCTTGTGGAGATACTCGATTGAGTGTAAACGACATTACCTTATGGGATCATTCCATATCCACTGCCATCCTATTTAAAAGTTTGGCCTCATGGAGTGTGTTGTTAAATCCTGACTTAAATAATAAGCGCAAATTTCCCAGTAGTGATGATAAAAAATTTACTCGGTGGTTCCATCCTCAACTCCTCCCTCTTCGTATTGATGGGCTGAGGTATCTATCCGCATCCAACAACATCCCTGACCTTCTGGGGCGGCGTAAATTGCTTACAAAGATATATGACGAACTTCAGAATATCCTTGAGTGGGAGTTTCCGCTGGCCGGTGAAGTCTATCGTGACGAAAATGGGCCTGTGTTTCTGACATTTTTGAGAGATGAAAACGGGCAAGGTAAAGTTCCTTTGTCCCAACTTTATCTCCCAAAAGATTCCCCTTCCAATCCCCAAACCGAACATATACTTCCTGGAGCATACAAGAAAGCCATCACGCTGGAAGAATGCATCCGCCAGGCGGTTATAGAATTGAGTCAGGGTGACCTTACACTGCCACCCGAAATCTCGCTTGTTACTTACACCCAAAAGCGCACAGACACTCAGGAGGAGAAATCTCTGGGCGAATTGCTTGCCGATGAACAAAAAGAAGGACTTTGGTTGCAGGCTGATGTTTCCGTAATTCAGAATGCATGGAAGAATTCAGCAAAAGAAAATGTTTGTTCCGTCTGTGGCTTGCGTCCTCTGGGATTTGGAGCAACGGATGAAAAAGAAAGGAAGAAGGCTATCTCCCGCAAGATGTGCGGTGTGTGTCTTAAACGCAGGGCTGATCGGGCAAAATCATGGGCACAGGGTATTGAAAAATCGTCAGAAGAGCGTTTTCAAAATGGCCATCCAGGAACTGTGTGGCTTGACGAAGTTGCCGATACTAACGGCCGATTGGCTCTTATTGTGGGTTACTTTCCTCTGGAACACTGGCTCGACGGCACTCTGGTGAGATCACTATCAATGTTCAAGAGAGACGCTGCACAAAATGAACCTGTCAATCATCAAATATCTGTTTTGGATGACCAGGGAAAATCCGTGGACGTCATTCTCGGTCCCAAACCCGTGTCATATTCCCGCATCCGCCGCATCTGGGAGACTACACGCCGATTCTGGCAGGATGTGGCGCCGACGGATGTGCCACCTGAGGAACTTCAAAACTTCTGTCAACAAAATAACTTAGCTCTTGACTACCTCTGGGAAGGGCCACTTTCTTTGAAAGACTCTTTAGCTGGTAAAATTGTTGGGGAGGCAGGTCCAAGATTAAAAATTGAAGGAATTCCAGATCAGATACTCAAAAATGGAAAATTAGGTAAGTATCACGCTTACGAACTTGTATTGCCTAACAATGTCAAAATAGCGGTTCTTTGGGACCCGCCTAATAAGAGGTTAATCACTGTTGAAAACTTGGTCTATATCGCACGCAATCTTGGATGGAATATACCAAAACGGCAAGAAAATGAGAGCAAGGAGGATTATGAAAGTCGGTTGCACAAAGAGGCTGCTGACTTCGTTAGGAATGCTTTGCATGATAAAACTATCTCTTTGAACATCCCTCCAGAATATGGAGCGAAAAGTGAAACTATAACAACTTTCAAGGCACAAGTATCTGAAATTTCAGATAGCTTTTACACTCCCCTCATCCCTATCCTCGCTGAACCGCGAACATTTATGGCCATCGTGCCAGCAGATAGGGCTTTCGAGATTGTGAAAGCCATCAAAGCGAAATACGAGCGAGAAATGGGCAAGGTGCGCAACCGCCTTCCTCTCCACATCGGTGTTGTTTTTGCCTACCGGAAGATGCCCCTCAGGGCAATCATGGACGCAGGGCGCAGGATGCTGGAACAAAAGTGGAAAGATATGGTGTGGGAGATAGTCCCAGATGATGGTGATTATGGATTTCTGTCCGGCGGGAAAGAAATTACGACTGATAAAGATCTC
Organism: Caldifarciminota bacterium; assembly: GCA_026991055.1. Lineage (GTDB taxonomy): Bacteria > Hydrothermota > Hydrothermia > B15-G9 > WFZT01 > WFZT01. The sequence continues at coordinate 7,697 of JALXCE010000015.1, forward strand.
GATGAGAATGTTCTGGAAAATGAATATAAAGAGATTAAAGATGACCAGTTTAAAAAATGGCATCGAATTGTTCTCCGTCAGAAAGTGCAGCCCAGCTATCAGCAGACTAAGAAGGAAATGTTCCGATATGTCGTCTGGTATGTCCCCACAGTCATGGGCGATGGAGAGACTGATGATTACTGGTATCCTTATGTTTTTCTTGCTCAGGAAGATGAGCCTAAAGACCGTGAAATTTATTATAAAACCGATATGGTGAACCCATGGAACCCCGATCACCCATGGTTGGTTCATGTTAGTAAACTGGCGAAGGGCGATAAAATCTATTTCACGCCGGCCACCTTTGACTTTGAATTCCTCGATTTCAACGCTCGCAGATTTGAAATTGCTTACGACGAGGATGGAAAGCGTAAAAATTCCCTCGCAAAGCCTTATCTCCTTGATGAAATTCGAATCCTCGAACAAATCTGGGAATTCATTACAGGGAAAGACAAACCCAACGGCAAGCCACGCCTGAGCACCACTCAGATGTTCGCCCTTAGAGAGATGATCGAAACCAAGCGTGAGGGATGGTTTGATGATCCTGAAGACTCGTTGTCAGACCCCAATTTTAGAGCATTTTGCAATGATTTATTCATCAATGCCGAATGGCAGTGGGGTAAACCTGATGACAAAAAGTTAAAATGGCTTACAGAGATGGCGGTTCAAGGCTATTTCACCGATGCGATTTACCTTTTCCATCACATCATGAAACAGGACATCGAGGTAGGCAACAATGATTAAGGACAAAAAAATCTGGCAGAAATTTGAAGCCGAATTTACGAGGAACGAAAATCTGACCATCGAGCAGAAGTTTAAAATACTTGAGGCGATGCTTGAGGAGGCGAAATCGCTCGGCGTCTGGCCACCTAAAGACCCATTAGAAGGCATAGAAGTCGATATAAAACTTGCGAGGGCAATCAATGCTATTCAAAGAACGCCTCGTGAAAATAGCAAGTGAACTTGACAGAGCAGGGATCGATTACATGGTGATCGGCGGTCAAGCGGTTCTCGTTTATGGCGAGCCGAGACCAACCATAAATATCGACATCATAAGCGAGGTTGTATCCTCACAAGATAGACAAAGTGTTAGTAAACTCTTAATTTTTCGCAAGATTTTAAAGGAGGTAAAGGATGAGTGACACATATAGGTTTTTCATCATGACAGCTGACCCGGTCCATGTCGGCACAGGTGGCATGAGATTGGGCAGGGTGGACAACACCATCGTCCGTGAGCCCGGAACCAATCTGCCGAAGATTCCAGGAACGGCGCTTCACGGCGCAATCAGGATGTATGCGGCAAGGAGATATGGGAAGTCTCAATGTGCGGGTCAAAAGGGGCACTGCGGTCAGCCCACATGCCCAA
>JALXCE010000016.1 GCA_026991055.1 Caldifarciminota bacterium
AGGTCTTTAAGCCTGTATTCGTTCTCATCATAAACCTTCTCATCTTCCCATATTGATTCGACGGGTCTCCCATATCTTTTACCATCAATGACAAACTCATGGAGATGATAATCCCACCAGCCCATCACTATCTGGATTACCTTATGTAATTGGTAGAGAGTAAAATCCGCGGGCACGAGCACCCGCCTCCATATTGGGGGCTCTATACCCCTTAGCTGGATTTTAATTTGAAACACTTTTTCCATAATCTACCTCTTTCCTAATTTCTGAAGTGCAATTCTTACAAAGCCATCGGCTTCCTCAAGATATTTTACAGCAGTCTCATAATCTACGCCACCGAGGATCATAACAATGGCAATTTTTACACTTCCCTTTGCCTTCTTAAGATACTCCTCAGCCGTCTCGTAATCCACACCTGTGGCAATCATTATCACCCTTTTGGAGCGCTCGACGAGCTTCTGGGAGGTCGCCCACAGGTCCACCATCATATTCTCATAAACCTTTCCCATCCTTATCATCGCGGCTGTGGAGATCATGTTGAGAACCAGCTTCTCAGCAGTTCCCGCCTTCATCCTTGTTGAGCCCATCACAACCTCGGGTCCGGTGGCAGGGCATATCAAAACGTCCACATCCACATTCACCTCTTCCCGTGGAATTGCTGTGATAAATCCAGTCTTTACTCCAATGCTCCTCGCATACTCAAGGGCACCAAGGACATAGGGAGTCCGCTTGGAAGCAGCAAGACCAATCACAAAATCCTTTGATGTTACACCCCGCTCGAGCAGGTCTTTCTTTCCATCCTCTCTCAGGTCTTCAGCACCCTCAACAGCCCTGATAAGAGCCCCATATCCACCGGCAATGAGCCCCTGAACAAGGTAATGAGGGGTTCCATAAGTCGGCACAAGCTCCACTGCGTCAAGGATTCCAAGTCTGCCGGAAGTGCCCGCTCCCACGTAGAAAATTCTTCCACCTTTCTTGATTGTGTCAACGTAAATTTCGACCGCTTTCGCAATGTAAGGTATCTCTTTCCCAACAATCTCAGCAACCTTCTTGTCCTCGTTGTTGATTATTTTCAGGACTTCCTCAACCGGCAGGATATCAATGTCCTTCGAGGCCGGATTCCTTTGCTCTGTGAGCAAATCTTTTATTTCGTCAAAAACTGGATTTCTTGCCATTTTTACCTCACTTTATCAAATGTAGCCAGTCCCCAAGCAAAAATCCCACCCTTCCAATCAGAATGGACACCCTTGCCATCACGGTAAAACCAAAGGATGCACCAAAAGAAATCATAATAAACGCAATTCCCACGCGCGCCACCTTTCCAAACGCCCCCTTGTGCTCCTGTGAGAAGAAAAAGTAAAAGATAGTCGTGATTACACCGATAATGAGTAGCCAGTTGTTGATTGTGACGAGAGGATTATTTTTTACCCACAAATCAAGCACCGTAGCCCTCATCTGGGGGAAAAGAATCCCCTGGATAGCTCCAGTTAGCCCAAGGCCGGCACCGAGACCCACAGTAAACGCCATGGGCCATCTGGATATCCAGCCATATCGTGGGACAAGCCTGAACAGCATCATTATACTGAAAATCAGCGGAATCCATAAAACCGCATTGCTTCCCCACAATCCCTTTTCTATCATGGGCTTCACGAGCAGTGGATAGACCGTGAAACTCCAGACATAAATAAGCCAGAAGGCAGCCGAAATTCCCACATAAAGGTGCTCCGCAATCTTGTAAAATGGATTGTCCTTGTAAAGAAAGCTGAAAATCGACAGCGTAAAGAAAGCAGCAAGCCAGATTCCAATTGTCTCAATCATACTTCTTTCCTCTTCTTTTGCAAAATATAGCCAAGGTTACCCAGGAGGATCAGGAGGATTATCAAAAGATGCACACCGGACTGAGCCGGCATTCCGCGAACCCCCATGTAGGGATGGTGTATCAGGGTTTCATACTCAGCGGCACCCTTTAGACCTGCAATCAATCCCTTGATCTGACCGGATTGTAAATAGGGGTAGCTTTCAGGTCCCATGACCGCGGTCACTCCAATAATAACCGGCACGCCAAATCTCGCCTGGGCAAATTGAATCCACGAAGCCCATGTTCCACCTGATGCAAGGTCAATTACAAGGGCAATATCATCATAACTGTGGATGTTTCGAGTAATGGGTAATGAATCAAGCGGTGTCCCAAAAGCGTCCTCAGGGAATACATCACGTATCTCTCGCCCTATGGATACAATCACCGCGTCCCATCCGGGCTTGTAGCCGAGGTTAACATAGTCTATCCCATATTTTTTGTGGTACTCCTTTGCCACCTGTCTCAAAACCTGAGCACCAATCGGAATATTCACCGCATTCTGGAGCGCAAGGATTCCAACTTTCAGATTCTTCGAAAATGCGTGCCTTAGAATGGCATAGAGCATGGGATTCATCTCAGGAAAAGTACTCGGGCCATAATCTATTCCGATGAGAATAAATGACCCTGGTGGCAGGGAATCAATAAAATCATAGGCCTTTTTAACAGGCTCCGTGATGGTAACCTTTGCCTTGATTCCAAGAATCATGGGTGTTGCCACCACGAGGAAAACCAGCAGATAAATAACCTGCCTGTTTATATTCGATAGTATCTTTCCAATCGTATTCATCTCAAGTAAGGTTTCTCAATCCCGAGAATAATTCTGAGTGACATTCCAACCGAACCTAAGGC
>JALXCE010000017.1 GCA_026991055.1 Caldifarciminota bacterium
GGAAAAATTGAGAGGGGTTACCTCGGAATCTTGCCTCAGCCACTCACTCCCGAGCTTGCAAAAGCTTATGGCCTGAAGAAACCAGAAGGTGTGCTCGTGGCTAAGGTTGAGAAAGATACACCTGCGGATAAGGCTGGACTTAAAGAAGGTGATGTGATCGTCGAGTTCAACGGAAAGAAGGTAACGGATGTTGAAAGCTTCAGACTCATGGTTGCCGAGACGCCCCCTGGGACAGAGGTTGAGATCAAGGTCATCGGCGAGGACGGAAAAGAGCGCACTCTCCATGCGAAACTTGCCAAATACCCTGAGCAGATGCTGGCTCAGCTCGGTGGTGGCGGAGAGACCGAGGTTGAGCAGGGTAAAGTCAGCTGGCTTGGGATGACTGTAGTTGACGTTAAATCAGATGATGCCAAAAAACTCGGAATTAAGGCCGATAAAGGTGTTGTGGTTATCAATGTTGACCCATCAGGCAAGGCATCTGACGCAGGGATTCAGGTGGGTGACGTAATCCTTAAAGTTGGAAAGATTGAGATTAATGGTCTTTCTGATTTTGCAAAGGCCAAAGATGTTTATAAGGATTCGAAAAAGCCCATTATAATGAAGCTTTCGAGGCGTGGAATACCGAGGTTTATCGCCATCACTCCAAAATAATATGGAGAGAGTAAAAGAGCTCGAAATAAACGGGCACAAAGTTGAGATTTTTAAAGTAGGAGGGGGTGTTTACAAAATTGTCGTTAAAAAAGACGGGGAAGAAATACGATCAAAGTACCTGATTTTTGACCTTGAGGGATACGAGTTTTTCCTATCTCCATCTTATCTCGACAACTCAGTCCTTTTGAAATTCGATGTCCCGGTATTTATCGCCGGCAAGAGTAAGAGAAGGGTCTACGTGGTTTTGCCCATAGAAGTTGATATTGTCGCAAGGAAAGGAGATAGTGAGATTTTGATTGAGAAAATTACACCTGAGAATGTAAAAGCAGCCTGGTTCGGTGAGTTGCACGACGGTGGGATATATTATTTTTACGAAAGTTCCGTTTTTGGCGAGCCGGTAAAAGAGGAGCGATCAGATTCACAGGTTTTTGTGCCACTTGATATCATCAATAGAGATGCTGCTGAAAGGAAACTTGAGAAAATACTAATTGATTCCTACCAGTTGAGTATCTACGATGTCGATGGTGTGTGGATATCGGAGAGGGTAGATGTTGTTATTGAAAACAATGAGGTAATCGTTAACTATACCGATGAGCCTCCTGTCAGGGGCGCAAAGGAAATCAGAAAGGGTGAGATGAATGTGAGGAGCAAAGGATTGATGAGGTTGATTAAGAGGAACATGGGCAAGCTGCGCCCCAGATTTTTCAACTATGGATAAGATTCATCTCTCAAAGCTTATAACCGACTTCAAAGTTGTCCTGTACCTTGTTCTAATCTGGTTAGTCTCTATTCTTTTTATCAAGTTTGTAAAAGATAGGATTATTGGTGGCCTCAAAGAATCAAAGGGCGAGCACGTATATCAGCTTGTTGATAAAGTTCTCACCTATAGCATTTATACAGTTGCCATAATCCTGACCCTCAACGCACTGGGAGTGAATATAGCCTCTTTGATTGCAGCTCTTGGACTTTTTTCTGTAGCAGTCGGTTTTGCAGCACAAACATCAATATCAAATCTGATTTCTGGAATATTCCTGCTGATAGATGCTCCCTTCCAGATTGGCGATGCCGTTGACATCGGAGGGACAACAGGTGTGGTCCTCTCAATTGACCTCCTTTCCACCAAACTCAGGACATTTGACAATATTTTTATCAGGATTCCGAATGAAACGGTCTTAAAAGCGAACATCAAGAATTTTGCAAAGTTCGAGATCAGGCGAATAGAGGTAATCGTTGGTATTTCCTACGACGATGATATTCAAAAGGCAAAGGAAGTGATTCTCAACTTTATAAAGGAATCATCACTTTTCCTCGCAGAGCCTGACCCGATGGTGATGGTACAGGAGCTTGCAGATTCATCGGTGAATCTCAGAGTTTGGGTATGGACAAAGAGGATCGATTACCTCAAGGCAAGAGATGCCCTTGTGCACGGTATTAAGGACGAGCTTGATAAGAACGGCATAACCATTCCTTTCCCACAAATTGTGGTTCATCAGGCTAAATGAAACCAGGAATAGAGATTCAGGGTGGCGAGAAAAAGGGGACAAAAATCCGTGTTCCCTCCGGGATAAGACCCACCCAATCCCTTCTAAAAAGGTCGCTTTTTGATAGGCTGTCCTCCTGGATCATCGGTAAAAGGGTGCTTGAACTATTTGCGGGGAGTGGTGCTGTGGGTTTTGAGGCCCTCTCAAGGGGCGCCGAATCGGTATTTTTTGTAGATAGCTCCTGGAAGTCCATCCAGACCATAAAGCAAAATGCGGAAAAACTCGGATACAACGAGCGATTCGTAGTCATAAAAAAGTCTGTGGCAAAGGTTATAAAAGACTTTGTGGCCCAGGAAAGGAAGTTTGATTTCGTCTTTGCAGACCCACCGTATTCACTCACTGGACTTGATAAAATTCTTGAAGGTATTCACCTCATCCTCGAAAATGAAGGTATATTTGTCCTGGAGATCAGGAAAAAGACACCCACACCCAGGATTAGAGGGTTAAAAATAGACAAGGAGGTGACGTTAGGTGACTCAAAAATCGTATTTTACAGCCATATTCCCGGGTAG
>JALXCE010000018.1 GCA_026991055.1 Caldifarciminota bacterium
ACATCAATGTATCTGGGTCTTCCCTCAAGAAGAACATCAATAGCATCAAAAGGGTCTCTTGGAATCCCCACCTCAAGGGCAAATACGTTGGTAATTCCAAAAGGGATTAAACCCACGGTGATATTGCTTCCGATCACCCCGTTTATTACTTCGTTTAAAGTGCCATCACCGCCCACAGCGACAACCATGTCTATCCCCTGCTCCACTGCCTCGCGAGCGAGACGAGTGGCATCAAGGGGGGCGGTGGTGCGAACCAGCTCCACCTGATTTTCACCGTTCTTTTCAAGCTTTTTAATGCCAAGCTCAAAGAAAAGGGCGTAAGCACTCTTTGCCTTTTTAGACATGGGATTGTAGATCAGCCTGATTCTCATTGCTTCACATAATACATGATACCGTCTTTTTCTTCAATGGACACCTTACCCTCAACAAGAAGCAGGTCGAGGTGTCCCTGGGTCTCTGAGAGGGCAAGAAAGCGCTGATTGTCGGGCAAATCTGGAAAGATGGACTTGCAGATTTCATAAAGTGTCATCGGTTTACTTTTCATTGCCCGGTAAACCGTCTTTTTCCTGTTCATGTAATGCTTGATACGGGTTTTTATAACCTTTTTATAGTTTTTGAATGGTTCCCCATGCCCGGGATAAACTTCTTCAATTCCCTTGATTTCAAGCGTCCTCTCGAGGGATTCAATATACATGGGGAGGCTCATGGGCCTTTCACTCTCCTCAGGAAGAGGAGGCTCAATAACGGGATTAGATGTGATATCCAGTAGAAGATGGTCCCCGGAAATAAATCTATCCTCTACTTTGAGGCTAATGTGCCCTGTGGCATGACCTGGAGTGTAGATTATTTCAATTTCTTTAGTGCCCACCATAAAAAGACTGTCCTTTTCCACATAGCAATCAACCGAGGTGGAGATAGAATGCTCCTTGAAAAAATTCCAGTAAATATTCATCTTCTGGATTATTTCGTCGGGCACCCCGTTCTTTTTCCAGAAATTGAAGAAATAATTCCGTTGCCTTTCCCATTCTCCCTGATAATCTGTTAGCCAGTACATGTTTCTCACATGAGTGCAAATCCTCGCTCCTGACTGCTCTTTTATCCATCCTGCAAGTCCCATATGATCCTGATGGGCATGAGTAACTATGATAAACTGCACATCTCCTATTGAAAGACCGAGATTCTGAAGATTCTTTTTAAGGGATTGACGGGCCTCAGGGGTGTTTGGTCCTGTGTCCACAAGAACATTGACTTCCCCTGCACGAATCAGGTACAAATTGACCGGACCGACTGGATATGGGGTTGGAACCTTAAAACTTAAAATATCAACCATGAGTCTAAAGTTTAATTCCCCCTGATAGTAACATCAATGAGACGATTGGTTTTAAAAATCCGTATATTGCCTGAGCTTAATCGAGAAGTCTAAATTTTAGTTGCCACCTTGTCCAATAGATCCTCGTAACCTCAATGATAATCGCAAAATAGTCGGTAAATTTTCCCTCCTTCGTCCCAAAGGGAGGGTGAAATATCCTGAGTTATTGAATTTTATGAAGAAGAACATTTTTCTCACCATGCGCGCTCTGTATGCGTAAAAATACCGTGGTAACATTTTCGAACCTGCTATTGACTTTAAATATGGGCAAACTTAATATTTCACACTATGAAATGGACAGCTAATAATGTTAGGAAAACTTTTCTGGAGTTTTTCAGGGAAAGAGGACATGTAGTCGTTCCCTCATCTCCTCTCCTTCCATGGAATGATCCCACCCTGCTTTTCACAAATGCAGGAATGAATCAGTTTAAACCATACTTCCTTGGAGAGGAGGAGCCACCATTCAGGAGGGCTACAAGTGTCCAGAAATGTATGCGCGCTGGCGGAAAGCACAATGACCTCGACAACGTAGGATTCACCCGAAGGCACCACACGTTTTTCGAAATGCTCGGCAATTTCTCGTTCGGAGATTACTTCAAGAGAGAAGCAATAAAATGGGCATGGGAGCTGCTCACCGAGGTCTATGGACTGGACAAAAATCGCATGTGGGCAACCGTTTACCTCGATGACGATGAGGCATACGCAATCTGGAGAGACGAGATAGGCATCCCTGAGGAGAGAATTCTGAGACTTGGCAAAAAGGACAACTTCTGGGAAATGGGTGACACCGGTCCCTGTGGCCCATGCTCTGAGCTTCATTACGACCAGGGCCCTGAATTCGATCCCAACCAGAAGGACCCATCCGAAGAAGGAGAAAGATTCTTAGAGCTCTGGAACCTTGTTTTTATGCAGTACAACCGAAAACCCGATGGAACACTTGAGCCTCTGCCAAATAAGAATATTGACACAGGAATGGGCCTTGAGAGATTACTCGCTGTGCTTCAGGGCGTGGATTCTAACTTCCACACAGACCTCTTTATGCCTATAATTCAGGAAGCCGAGAGAATTACAGGAGTTAAATACGATTTCGGTGAGGAAGGAGCACCCTTTAGGGTTCTTGCAGACCATACAAGGGCTCTTGTTTTTGCCATTACCGATGGGATTTACCCATCAAACTTTGGGCGCGGTTATGTTTTGCGCCGAATTCTTCGCCGTGCCCACAGATTCGCACAAAAAATAGGATTTGAGGATAAGCCCATCATTTATCGCCTCGCTCCCGTGGTTGTTGAAATCATGGGTGATGCCTATCCGGAGCTAAAAGA
>JALXCE010000019.1 GCA_026991055.1 Caldifarciminota bacterium
ATACAAACTACATAGTTTTGACTAAAACTCCGCGCTACGGCGCAGTTGTTTACAGAAAAGTCAATGGCAAATTTGAGAAAATCACAAAACAACCGGTAAAGGCACTAAGTAATCCTGACCTCGTTCCTGAGGTACTTGGGGACGATTACGAAAAATTACTGGAGCTTACATCATCCCTTGATGCGAGGGATATGCTTAGAAAACTGAGGCACAGCAAATTTGAGGCCGGGATACTTTCCATGACCAACATAAAAGTGGCAGAAATGCTCGGACGTATCGTTAAAGACTCACCGGTGAAGCAGGGAGAAAGATATACTTACAGGGTGGTGTTTCTTAAGTTCAATGGAAAAGAATCCGCGATACAGGAGGAGAAGACCATAGAGGCTAAAGAGATTGTTCCAGAGCCTTCAGAAGAAATAAGTGCTAAAGTTGATGATAAAAAGGTTGTGCTGAAATGGAATTACCGCGAATGGAAGGGTAACCCGGAAGACCTTGTGGTATTTTTTAATGTGTACCGGAAATCAAGTGGAGAGGACGCATTTAGAAAGATCAATCCGGGGCCAGTTATCAGGCAAAACGAAGGCAAAATGGAATTTGTGGACCAGTGGGTAGAAAACGGTAAAACCTATGAATACAGGGTTAGCGCTATTGATCTTATTGGCCGCGAAGGCAAGCTCTCTAAAGGGATTGAGGTAACTCCTCTGGACAGGACACCACCGATGCCACCATCTGGCTTGATTGTATTAGACGGTCATGGTAAGGCAATTTTAAAATGGAATTACGGACTTGACCTTGATGCCGCAGGCTATAACGTTTACCGTAGCGAGCTGATTGGCGGTGATTACGACAAAGTCAACTCCCGAGTCATTCCATTTGAAAAGCCCTATTTTGTTGATACAACTGTTAAGGCGGGGAGATATTTTTTCAAAGTAACCACTATAGATAGTGCAGGAAACGAAAGCAAGAAAAGTAACCCCATGATGGTCTTTATCAAGGATTCTGTTCCACCAGAGCCACCTGCGTCGGTGATGGCCCGCTATAAGGATGGCAAAATATCCATCTCCTGGAAGGCATCAAATTCCCCTGATCTTATGGGATACTACGTTTATAGAGGAACTATCAGGGATAGACTCCCCAAGATTGTCAGTCATCCATTGTCGAGGGAATCGAGGAGCTTCGTTGATAAAGGTTATGGCAAAGGAGGATTTTCTGCTGGCAAAACGTATTTTGTGGGAGTTACAGCCATTGATAGCTCGAGAAACGAGAGCAAGCTCATCGTGGTGAATGTAGTCATTCCTGACTCAGAACCCCCAAGACCACCTGCATTTGCAAAGGCTAAGCTTACAAAATCCGGTTTTGTAAAATTGAGAATCATGCCATCCCCCTCGCTTGATGTCGGGAAGTATCGAATTTATCGGTCTGATGAGAAGAAACCCGTTGCAGAGCTCCCAGTGGGAAGGCATTTCCTGATTGATAGTAATGTAACTTCGGGGAAAACCTATACATACAGTGTGTCTGCAGTTGATACAGCAGGAAATGAAAGCAAAAGGGTCGAGACGAAACCCGTGTTTGTAAAGGATTTGGCTGCCCCGGCTGCACCTCAGAAAATAAAAGGTTTTTATGGCAAAGAAGGTGTGAGGCTTGTCTGGTCGGTATCAAGTGCACCTGACCTAAAAGGTTATAATGTGTACCGCTCTGATTTACCCAATGGAAGATATGAAAGATTGAATAAAAAACCTATAAAATCCACTGAGTTCAACGATGCATCAGGCAGGAGTTTTCATTTTTACAAAATCTCCACAGTTGATAAATCCGGGAATGAAACACTTTCCAGCTTCATAAGACCGGTTAAAGAGAAAGAATAGATGCGAAGATTTAGACCCCTGATATTTCTTTTTTGGGCACTTCCGGTTTTTGCCTCAATAGTGGATCTAACACCGGGCAAAAATCTTTTGAAAGATGGTGAATATGTGAAGGCAAGGGATTTTTTCAGACATGCCCTGATAATGGACCCGGGAGACCCTGAGATTTATCTCTACCTCGGATACTCTTTCCTTGGTATGGGAGAGCAGGATAGTGCTGAATATTACGCTACCAGGGGGCTATCAATTAGTCCCGATAACTTGAGTTTTAAATTATTGAAGCTTTCCTCGCTAATGAGAAATGGAGAATGGGGTAAGGCTCTCAGGTGGGCAGAGCGGATAAAGGAGGAACACCCTGATGATTCCCTTTCAAATGTTGCCCTTTTTGAGACATATTTCAACTACGGAGCCGCACTTTACTCTCGAGGGCAAAAGGATAGTGCACTTATTTATTTCAAAAAAGCTTTGAAGATCAGTCCACGAAGTCCCGCTGTATACACAAACATAGCGATAATTTTTTACGAAAAAGGGGAGCTGGATTCATCTCTTTTTTACGTGAAGAGAGGGCTTGAGCGTTTTCCAGCAAATCCGCAGTTGCTCAAAGCCGAGGCTCAGATTTTTGCGAAGGAAAACAGGCTAAAGGAACTTAAAAGTGTCTTTGGCACACTCGTTACCGTGGAGCCCCGAAATATTGACCTGTGGCTCAAATTTGCCCTGATTTACCGCTCAACAGGCAAAGTAGATAGTGCAATCTACATCTACAAAAAGCTCATTCGGGAATATCCGGATTCATTTAGAGTTTACGAGCAGTATGCAGGTCTGTACGAGGGGATTTTTGATTATCCGAAAGTCAGGCAAATTTATGCAATTTATTCGAGAAAACACCCAGGCGATGTGAGAGCAATTTTGAAGATAGCGGAAACCTTTGAAAACGAAAGGGAATATGACAGCGCACTTGTCTATTACAGGAGAGCAGCCAAACTTTCACCCGATGATAAAGAATTGAAGGTAAAGATTCCAGAGATGCTCGTTAAATTGGGAAAGAAAAACGAGGCCGCTGCTTCCTACAGGAATTTGATAAAGGAGTATCCGGTTAACATTAACCTCTGGAAGGCTCTGGGACTTTTGCTGGAAGAAAGAGACAGTTCGCTCGTGTTTTATAGACAGATGGCTTCGCGATTCCCCATTTCACCGTATCCCTATGCACGGATTGGCATAATTTTTTACAGAGATTCGTTGTTAGATAGTGCGAGTGTGTATCTGAAGCGAGCCGTTGAGCTAAAAAGTGAGCAGGCCGAGGTTTATTACGACCTTGCAAAAATTTATTTTGGTGATGGAGACAAAAGAAGAGGTAAACTTGTGGTGAGAATTGCTTTCAGGACGTTGACAGGGAAGATAGCGAATCTTGGACGTGTGATTCAGAGTAATGAGAATATACTCGAGCTCCAGAAACATGCAGATGAGATCAAAATGTTTGAGAATACCAATGATTACCTTCAAAAGTTGCTCGCTCTGCTTCAGGAAAATGTGAGTGATAGCGAGTATTTTCAGTTTTTAAATTCTCTTGAAAGAAGGTACCCTCGAAGTTTTCTCGTTCTAAAATCTCTCACAAAATATTACCTTGAGCACGGGGAGACCCGCAAGGCACTTACATACGCAACAAAGCTTGTAGAAGTTAATCCCTCTATTGGTGAGAACCACTATCTGAGGGGGAAGGTGCTCATAAACACAGGTAACCTTAACGGAGCCTATATCGAGTTCGCAAAGGCCCTTGATAGCGGTGTCGAGACCCCTGAATTTGCGAGGGATTTTATTGCACTTGGAGAAAAGGTGGGCAGGCTTGATGAAACTGTTAAACAACTAAGGAAAATAGATAATCCAGAGGTCAAAAAAATTTTAAAGGAGTATGATTCTCCCGTGGAGAATCATAAAAGGAGAGGATGATGAAAAGAGTAGTTTTTGGAGTTTTGATTCCGTTTTTTATGTTTGCCGAGGGGATAAGTTTTAATGGCAGATTTAACGTGGGGTTTACATCCAGACCTGTACGGAGAGACACGGTCAACCCGGCAAACACGCTTCAGATCGGAATTGGGGGAGGAATCAATATTTTTGGCATAAGTGCTGGTCTTAATTTATTTTTCAATTCCGATGACAAATTCACACCGAGGGCAAGTTCCTTTTACTCTCTCACCCCTACATGGGGGTGGGGTAGGGCATATATTGGAGATTTTGCTCCATCGTTTTCCAGTTTTTCTCTTTCCGGTGTCTCGATGAGAGGTGGTGGACTGGAGCTTTTTCCGGGAAAGTTTAATCTGTTTATCGTCTCCGGAGTTGTGAAGGGTGCAGAGAAGGATTCGACTTCATCTTCTTATTCAAAGTACATGTGGGGTGTGAAGTTAGGCTTTGGAAAGAGCTCACGGGCAAATATTTCTATACTCAACTCAAAGGATATCCCATCATCACTTGAGGATTCTTTAAGGGGTAACAAAACACCAGAAGAGAATTGGGTTTTTGAAATCGGCAATAGAGTTGTGATAAAGAAGATTTTTAGCATAAAGGCAACAGGGGCAGTATCAATGCTAACGAGGAATATCTATGCCTCACCAGTTACAGGTAAAAGGGTACCATCCTGGCTAAAGAGCGGCTTAAACCTCAACCTTTCAAGTAATGTTGACTATGCCTACAGCATAAAAACTGGACTGAGGCTGAAGAAAGCTATTTTAAACTACCGGCATTCATATATAGGCCCTGGATTTGAATCGCATGGTCTCGCAGGAATTGCCAATGATAGGGTAGAGGACGGTGGTAGTATTAATTTCTCTCTTGGAAGATACGGGAGTCTGGGGGCCAGTGGAAGCTATTATCGAGACAATCTTGTGGGGTTGAAAGACAGTGACACGAGGAATTTAATTGCCAATGTATTTCTCTCTCTTGTGCCTACAAGAAAACTTTCTTTTACAACCACGGCAATGATGAACAGGATGAATAGGAATTCGGCTCAAAGTGATACCCAGAGTGTAAGTAATCGTAGCGTAAGCCTCAGTGTATCCTCATCTTACAGACCTTCTAAAAAAGTGAGTCTGGGGATAAATTCTTCTATTACCGAAGCAGAAGTTTTAACGATTTTCAACGATGTAAAAACCAGGATAATCGCAACGGGAGCAAGACTTAATCACAGGTTGGCCAGAAGTTTTAGCTACGGCCTTGGATTTGGTGTGGTCAGTACAAACTCTGATACGTTAAATGAGACCTCGTTGACCCCCTCTATTAACATAAGATTTGTGCCTGGCAAGAAGCTAAGATTTATGTTTGGCCTGAGAAGTGGTATTTCTAAAAAACGAAATTTTCTCGGCACAAACGTAAGGGGAATTGTGCGCGTGACATCCCGTGATGCCGTAACCCTGAGACTCACATCGGAAAATTACACAGATTCAACACCACCCACACTTACAATCCACCTATCCTATTCCCGAGCCTTTGGGAAAAAGGTGTATTGAGCCTTAGACCTTTTAAGCAAAGACCATCGTTTCATACTGATATGACCATGAAGAGAATATGAATGAGAATATTGCCCCTACTCTTTCTCTATTTCTGCGCACAAAGTGTGTGAGTAGGTTTTTGCCGCTTGGGTATCACAAGCTTCGCTTGTTAGGATTGTTCTTTTTGCTGTTTTGGGCACGTAGGATGAGTTTATGATGTGTAAAAACTGGTATAACTTGTAAGTTAAATAATTTCAACTTGCCCCAGAATCCTCCTCTCCCCGCATAAATACTTGCAGGGAGAGGTTTGATGAGGGGCAACATCTGAAAAAATCTTTATAAAAATCTATAAATCTCCCTCTCCCGCTTCGCGGGAGAGGATTGGGGTGAGGGCCTACATCTTTAAGAATTTCTTCACCATTCTCCTCTAACCCCTCCTTCCTCAAGGAAGGAGGGGGATTTTTGGGTGAAAGTTTCAAACTGTCTTGCTGGCTTAAGCGCTAATAGAACTCCCTCCCTTCCTCTGGAAGGGAGGGCTGGGGTGGAATGGATGGTTACGTAATTTTTTCAATCAAAATCCATTATTCTCCCTCTCCCGCAAAGCGGGAAATGGAGAAGTTAGAGGAGAATTGGGATCGGGAACAACGATTTAAAAAGGTGGTGGGGCACGAAGTGCGTACGCACTTCGTGCCCCACCACCAACACATCGCTCAACATTTTCTTATTTCTTCAAAAACTTCACCTCATCGCCTTCAACATCTACAGTCACCTTGTCGCCTTCTTTAATCTCACCACTCAAAATGGCCTCCGAAAGCCTGTTCTCGATCTCCTTCTGAATGACTCTCCTCAAAGGTCTTGCTCCCATAAGAGGATTGAATCCCTTGCGAGCAATAAACTCCTTCGCCTTCTCTGAGAGCTCAAGCTTAATGTTCTTCTCCTCTGCAAGTCTCCTTGCGAGCCTCTCAAAGAGTATATCCACGATCTTGAGCACATGGTCCCATTTGAGAGGATGGAAGACCACAATTTCATCGATTCTATTCAGGAACTCAGGTCTGAAGGCATGGTTGACGACGTCCAACACCTTCTGCTTGGCAATTTCAAATTCCCTGTCAAACTCCTCTTCAAGCTTCTTTCTCTCCTGCTCAAGTTTTTCCTTCTCTTTTTTGTATTCCTCCTCAGATATCTGCTTCTTCGCAAGTCTTTCTTCAAGTTCGCGGGCCTTCTCGCTCAATGCCTCAAATCTTGGATTGAACCTCTCCATCAGCTCTCTCAGATACTCGGCACCGAGGTTAGAGGTCATTATGATGACCGTATTTCTGAAGGAAACTGTTCTGCCCTGAGAATCCGTGAGCCTTCCATCATCCAGCACCTGCAGAAAGAGGTCAAATACCCTTGGATGCGCCTTCTCTATCTCATCAAGAAGAATCACCGAATAAGGTTTTCTCCTCACAGCCTCGGTGAGTTTACCGCCCTCTCTGTAGCCAACGTAGCCAGGAGGTGCACCAATAAGCTTTGCCACAGAGTGTTCTTCTTTGAACTCAGACATATCCAGCCTGATGAGGGCATCTTCATCACCAAAGAGGAATTCTGCAAGTGTCTTGGCAAGCTCAGTTTTTCCGACTCCAGTCGGACCAAGGAACAGGAATGAACCAAGAGGCTTTCTTGGATCAGAGATACCTGCTCTTGCCCTTCTCACCGCTTCAGAGACCACCTTTATAGCTTCGTCCTGCCCTACAACACGTTTGTGCAGATAGTCTTCCATCTTGAGGAGTTTCTCGCGCTCCTCCTGGAGCATCTTGGAAACCGGAATCTTTGTCCATTCTGAGACAACCTCTGCAACGTCCTCGTCCACAATTCTTATCTTCTCTTTCGACTCTGATTTCTTCTGTTTTGCCTTAAGAAGTGCCTTTTTGGCCTCTTTGAGCTCGTCTGAAAGTTTTTCAAATTCGTCAATGTTCCCCTTCTCTTCGGCCTCTTTTACCTTCTCCTCGAGTTCCTTAACCTTTTCCTCCAATTCTTCAACACTTACACTTTCCTCCACTGTCACCTTCTTCTTAAGCTCTTCCAGCTCTTTTTTGAGTCTTTTGATTTCATTCTCGTAATCTTTCTTTCTCTCAGGGTCTTCCTCGGATTTCAAAAGCTCCTCGTATTCCTTAATTTTGCCTTCAAGCTCTTTTACGCGAATGGATGGGGAAACTGCTTTTAAAGCCTTTTTGGATGCAGCCTGGTCAATAGCGTCAATTGCCTTATCTGGAAGATGTCTATCCTGGACATACCTGTGCGTGAGTTTGACAGCAGCCTCTAATGCGGAATCATCAATTTTAGCTCCGTGATGCGCCTCGTATTTGGGTCTCAGACCTTTGAGTATTTCGACTGTGGTCTCGGGACTCGGCTCTTCGATCCAGATAGGCTGGAACCTTCTCTCGAGCGCGGAATCTTTTTCAATGTATTTTCTGTACTCATCAGGAGTTGTAGCACCTATAACCTGGAATTCACCACGAGCGAGAGCGGGTTTCAGAAGATTTGCTGCGTCCATCGAGCCTTCAGCGCGCCCTGCACCAACGACGTTGTGGATCTCGTCAATGAAAAGAATTACGTCACCTGCATTTTTGACTTCCTCAAGGATGGACTTGAGTCTCTCTTCGAATTCGCCACGATACTTTGTGCCTGCAACAAGAGCGCCCATGTCAAGCGAAAGGATTCTCTTGTTCTTAAGCTTATCAGGAACTTCGCCCTTCGCAATCTTCTGAGCGAGCCCTTCTACGATAGCTGTTTTACCAACACCGGCTTCGCCAACGAGAACCGGATTGTTTTTCTGTCTACGGGTCAAAACTTCTATGACCTGCTGAATTTCTCTATCTCTGCCGATGACCGGGTCAAGCTTACCCTCACGAGCCATCTGGGTTAAATCAACTGTAAATCTTTCAAGTGCCGATCTTTCTTCTTCTTTGAGTTCTTCTTTAATTTCTCCCATAGGAGCACCCTCCCCTTTGATATTTTTTAATGTTTGTAGTATCTGACTAAAGTAAAGACCACCGATGGTATCGGTTGCCTTCTGTAACGACTCTACGATCTCGGTGATGCCGATTTCGCCGTCTTTGGCAATTTTCTCAGCATTTTCAAGTACACGGTCCAGGAAGTAAGAGTTCTCAATTTCGTACTTGCGATCGGTGAATTTCGAAGCGAGCAGACGAATTACTCTTCTTGGGTCTATACCGTTTTTCTGCAACTGCGTCAGTGAATTTCTGAGTTTGTCTTCAAAATCAATAAGGTCGTAGGTAAGATTATCAATCTCGTCATCTTTCAGACCACGTGCACGAAGTATACTTCTTAGACCTTCAACAAACTTTCTTGGGACCTTGACAACTTCTTCTTGAAGCACCCAATGGTCACGGCCGCCTCTAAAGCCAAATTCCTCGGGGAAGAATTCCGAGAGGATATCAGAGCCAAAAAACTCCTCAAATAGGCTTCTGGGCCTTGAGCGCTTCACCCATCTTTTTACGTGTACAGAGGCATAGTCGCGGTAACGTTCACCTTTGAGCTCGCTTGTGAAGAATTCGTCGAGGTGGTCAAGAAGCACGCGGAAAACGTCCTTTGAAAGACCGCGGGAGTATCCGTTCTCGATGTCGCGGGACTTTGTTTCAATGGCAGACGAA
>JALXCE010000020.1 GCA_026991055.1 Caldifarciminota bacterium
CCGCCCCCCTATACCATCCATTCTACCTCTGCTTACTTGTTCACCAGTTCTTTCAGCTGGCTTGATGCCTTGAATACAGGAGCCTTTCTTGCAGGAATTGTAATCTCTTCCCTTGTTCTCGGATTTCTTCCTCTTCTCTCGCCTCTTTCTCTTACCATGAATGTGCCGAATCCGATGATTCTCACGGGCTCACCCTTGGCAAGAGCCTCTTTCACGACCTCAACCACGGCCTCAACGGCCTTGGCTGCCTCTTTCTTTGTCATATTTGCCTTTTCTGCGACGGCTGCAACCAACTCTTGCTTGTTCATATTTTACCTCCTTGTTTTTGTTGAAATAACAACCATTTTCAGCAGTTTTCCACAGTTTTGTTAATATTTAAGGGATTTTCCGTAACCTGTCAAGGGATTGCCCATTAACAAAGGGTTTTTGGGGTGGTCAGGATAAAAACTCTTGAAATTTCCCGATTTTTATCATTCGGAAAATTTTTTCTATATCATATGACAAAACGCGGTCTTCGAGGCTATCGCTTAAAATTTCGTCTAAAAACTCCATCAACCTGCCAGTGATCCTGCCTGGCTTTCCTTTGCGAAATTTAATTCCCCTGTAAGCAGTTAGAAATTCTATGGCCACAATCCTTGCCACATTCTCAAGTACCTCAAGGGTTTTAAACGCCGCATTGGGGGCCATGCTCACGTGGTCCTCCCGGTTGGCACTTGTTGGCACATTGTCAACTGTAGCAGGATGGGCAAGTAGCTTGTTCATAGAAGTGAGGCTCGCCGCCGTGTACTGTGCAAGCATAAGACCATTCATCAAACCCGGTTCCTTTGCGAGAAATGCCGGTAAACCCCGATTTAACCTCTTATCTAAGAGTCGAAAGATCCGACGCTCGGTAATATTTCCGATTTCTGTAAAAGCAATTCGCAGAAAATCCATGGCAAAGCCGGGATACTCAGCGTGGAAGTTTCCGGCTGAAAAAGCCTTATTGTAATAGGGGGCATCCGGGATGATAACAGGATTGTCTGTGACCCCGTTTATCTCCTCTGTGAGCCATCTCTCGGAAAGTTGGAGGGTCTCAAGCACCGGTCCATAGACCTGAGGGATACATCTAAGTGAATATGCATCCTGCACATGCCCAAATTCCCGCCTTATATTCACAGACTGCTGAACCTTCTTAATGGTCGAAACAAGCGAGCTTCCCTCGATAAACTTTCCGAATTTCTTTGCAACCTCAACCTGCCCCCTGTGGTTTCTAAGTTTCATAACATCCTCGTAAAATGCACTCTCAAATCCGGTAATTGCCTCAAAACTCAAAGCTGCCGAGAGTATAGCCGCGTCAAAGACCTTCCTTGCAAGGTCAATGGCAAAAATGGAAACAGCCGACGTGAAAGCCGTGCCGTTGTTCAATGCAAGCCCTTCTTTCGCCTCGAGCACAATCCTCGGGATACCAGCGATATGCATTCCTAAAATTCCAGGGACTCTTTTCCAATTACCCTGCTCGTAAATAAATACCTCTCCACCAAGCTGAAGTGCCTCTTGAAACTCGCTTTCCGTGAAACTCTCACCCCTGACCATTTTTTGCACGAGCTCTTCTTCCCTCTTCTGTAGTTCAGGTCGCGGGTCTTTCGTAAACGTCAGGGCCATGTGCGACAGAGGGGCAAGGTCTCCGCTTGCACCCACAGAACCCATGGAGGGGATGACCGGGGCAACACCTTTATTGAGCATTTCAGTAAGAGTAAATAGCACCTCCGGCCTCACTCCGGAGTACCCTTTTGCGAGTGAATTCAGCCTGATGAGCATTGTGGCACGTGAGATTTCAGGAGATACGGGCTCCCCAACACCTGCAGAATGCGAAAGAATCAGAAATCTCTGCAGGAGCCGAACCTCATGGACAGGAATGGTCTTTTCCGCATTTGCCCCGAAACCCGTTGTAACTCCATAGACAATCTGGTTGTTCTGTAAAGCCTCTTCAATGACCTTCCGGGAAGCCTTTACCCTCTCGAGGCTTTCAGGTGAGATTGAAACTTTGATATCAAGGGATTTTGCAGCCTTGAGAACATCATCTATTGTGAGAGAATGCCCATCAATCTCCATTAATTTCCCCTTTAATAATCCGGGCAACTTCCTCGATCTTCACCTGATTCTGGGTCTCCTTTGTCAGGTCTTTTAGAGTCACCACGCCTGCCTCCATCTCATCAGGGCCGTAGAAAATGGCAAACCTGATCCCTCTGTCGCTGGCATATCCGAGCTGCGCTCGTAAATTCTTTTTCCCAAGATAGAGGTCCACATTCAACCCCTCGTCCCTTAACCTTGCGGCCAGCTTTGCCGATTCTTTTAAAAACTTTTTGTTGAAAACGGTTACCAGCACATGGGTATGGGTTTTTAGCGAATCGGGGAGGAGATTGAGGTCAACCAGCCCCTGATAAATACGCTCGAGGCCGAGACTTCCTCCGGTTGCAGGTAGATCTCTGCCAGAGAAAATCTTTATAAGGTTATCATACCTCCCGCCACCACTGACACTGGGTAGCGAAACGTCCTCCAAAACTGCCTCGTAAATGGGACCTGTGTAATAATCCAGTCCCCTCGCAAGGCTCAAATCAATCTTGACAAACTCTTCGGGAACTCCAAGAATCTGGAGAAATTCAAGCAGGTCGGTGAGCTCGTTAATACCAGCAACCCCTGCCTCTGAATCCTTGAAAAATTCCTCTCCAAATTCGATAGCTTCCTCATTTGAGTCAAAATGCGTGCTGATAATCTTTTCGATTTTCGCTATCGCATCTGATTTGTATCCCTTATCGCTTAGCTCTTTCAGGACCCCCTCAACACCAATTTTATCGAGCTTATCAATAATCCTTGCGGTTTCATGCTCTTTCTCAATGTCAATCCCGGCAGTCTCAATCAAACCACGCACCACCTTTCGGGAATTCACCTTTATGGTAAATTTCTTAAATCCGAGAGACGCAAGGCTTTCATAAACAATAGCGATGATTTCTGCATCTGCCATGAGGGAGGTTGAGCCCACAATATCAAAGTCGCACTGGTAAAATTCTCTGTATCTGCCTTTTTGGGGGCTGTCTGCACGCCAGACCGGTGCAATCTGGTACCTTTTGAAAGGCTTCGGAATCTCCGGGTGCATGGCAATGACTCTTGAGAGTGGGACTGTAAGGTCATACCTCAGCCCAACATCTCTGCCACCATGGTCTTTAAAGCGATATATGAGCATTTCCGCATCTTCGCCATATTTCCCTCCCAGTGTCTCCCAGAGCTCAATAGAAGGTGTCTCGAGGGGGTCAAATCCGTATTTCCTGAAGATTCCTTTTAGTTTTCCAATGATGTATTCCCTTCTCACAGAATCGGGTGGGAGATAATCTCGGGTTCCCTTCAAAATTGCTGGTTTAACTCTCTTAGCCATTTTTCAGCCTTTCAATGATTTTTTCAAAGGATAGACCATTAATCTCAAGCTGTTTTTCTCTCGATGTAGCCCCGGATTTTATTGCAATTTCACCTTTCTGGACTTTTAGCTTCTTTGCGAGGAATTTTATGAGTTCCTCATTCGCCTTTCCCTTCTCCGGTGGTGCTGCTACATCAATTTTTAGAATCTTCCCTCCGTTTAGGTCTAAAATTCCTTTGAATTTTGTGGCAGATGCCTGGGGTTTAACCTTAACTTTTATTAGAGCCATTAAAGTTTACTTTTGGAACAGCCTTCTTGCCCTCTTCTGCCTTAAAGTAGGGCTGTTCCTCAAATCCAAACATTCTTGCAATTATGTTAGTGGGAAACCTCTTTATTGCAACGTTGTAACGCTTCACGGCCTCGTTGTATCTTATTCTCGCTACAGCTATACGGTTTTCTGTACCGGCAAGCTCATCCATGAGTCTGAGGAACGTTTGGTCAGCCTTGAGTTGCGGATAACTCTCAGCTATTGCGAGGAGTCTTGAGAGTGCGATATCAAGCTGACGATTGGCAGCTATCTGATCTGCCCTTGTCTTTGCTCCGGCAAGCTTGGCACGAGCATCAGCAACATATTCGAATATCTCCTTCTCGTGAGAAGCGTATCCTTTGACCGTATTTACAAGATTGGGAATAAGGTCAGCGCGCCTCTGCATCTGAGTCTCAATTTGAGACCAGTTCAAATCAACAGCCTCTCTCAATGAAACAAGCTGGTTGTAGGCTGAAATTATCGGCAGAGCAATCAGAGCAATTATAACGATAATAGCGATAATGGCACGTTTCATTATTTAGAACTCGTAAGGGATGATCATGCGGATTCTTTTGTAATCTGCCTTATCCAAAAGTGCGGGTTTTCTGAGGTTTCTCTTTCTTTTTCTCGTCTTTTTTGTAAGAATGTGGCTCTTGAAAGCGTGTCTCCTTTTGATCTTTCCAGAACCTGTTACCTTGAACCTCTTGGCAGCCGATCTCTTTGTCTTAAACTTAGGCATTTCAATCATCCTCCTTTCTTTTTTATTGTTGGTCTGATCATGGAAGTTATGTATCTACCTTCCAGTTTGGGTGGAACCTCCACAGCAGAGATGTCTGAAAGTTCCTCAAGAATAGAATTTATAAGCTCAAATCCTTTATCCTGAT
This sequence comes from Caldifarciminota bacterium, assembly GCA_026991055.1. Lineage (GTDB taxonomy): Bacteria > Hydrothermota > Hydrothermia > B15-G9 > WFZT01 > WFZT01. Next base: position 4,580 of record JALXCE010000020.1, read on the forward strand.
GGACGATTTCGCGCCCTTTAAAGAAAATTTTAACTTTGACTTTGTTGCCATCTTCTAAAAACTCGCGGACCTTTTTCATCTTTGTTTCAAGGTCATGCTTATCAATGGAGGGTCTGAAGGAAATTTCCTTCACCTCTCCGGCCTGCTTTTTCTTTGCTTCCTTTTTGCGCTTTTTCTCTTCGTACTTAAACTTTCCGTAGTCCATGATCTTGGCAACCGGTGGCCTCGCGTTGGGTGCAACCTCCACCAGGTCAAGATTCATGGAATATGCGAGTTCCAGCGCATCCTTTGTTTTCATAACTCCAAGCTGCTTACCATCTGGCCCAATAACTCTTACTTCCGGTACTCTAATTCTTTCATTAACCCTGTGCTCCTCAGGGTCACGCCTTACCTTCCTGTAAAATCTTCCTCTAATTTTACCTACCTCCTTTTGCTTTTAATTAAATCGTCAAGAATTGCAATAAATTCGTCAAGTTTCATCTTCCCAATGTCCCCTTCCCCATGCTTTCTCACTGCAACAACGCCGTTTTCCTGCTCTTCTTTACCAATAATGAGCATAAACGGCACCTTTTGCTTCTCTGCCTCCCTGATTTTATAGCCTATTTTCTCTGACCTCGTGTCTATTTCAACCCTATATCCGCGTGAAAATAGATTATCAAAGATTTGCCTTGCATAATCAATATTCTGGTCAGTTATGGGCAAAACCTTCACCTGCACGGGGGCAAGCCAGACAGGGAAGTTTCCACCATAGTGCTCGATGAGCGTTCCGAAAAATCTTTCAAGCGACCCCATCAAAGCCCTGTGAATCATGTATGGTCTCTTGTCCTTTCCGTCTTTGTCCCTGTAGGTCACATCGAATCTCTCAGGGAGATTGAAATCAAACTGAATGGTGGAGCACTGCCAGGCACGTCCAAGGGCATCCTTTATCTTGATGTCAATTTTCGGGCCGTAAAACGCGCCACCTCCCTCATCAATCTTGTATTCAAGACCAGCTTTTTCCACAGCCTTGATGAGTGAATTTGTAGCAAGCTCCCACATTTCATCATCACCAACGTATTTCTCAGGCTTTGTGGAGATGTAAACTTCGTAATCTTCAAAACCAAAGCTCTTCAAAATAAAGAGGGAGAGTTCAATTACACCAATAATTTCCTCCTCTACCTGATCAGGTCTTGCAAAAATATGAGCGTCATCCTGAGTGAACCCCCTTACCCTCAGGAGTCCGTGAAGCACTCCGGAGCGCTCGTAACGATAGACAGTTCCAAGCTCCGCGTATCTGACAGGCAGGTCTCTGTAGCTTCTCACTTTAGATTTGTAGATAAGGATGTGGAACGGGCAATTCATGGGCTTGACGTAGTATGTGTCGTTTTCGATTTTCATGGGTGAGAACATATTCTCCTGATAGAATCCAAGGTGTCCGGAGATTTCCCAGAGTTTGGCACGCCCAACATGAGGTGTATAAACTGGCTCGTATCCGCGTTTTATGTGTTCATCTATCCAGAATCTCTCAATCTCCATGCGGATACGGGCTCCTTTGGGATGCCAGAGTACAAGTCCCGGCCCTACATCTTCGTTAATGGAATATAAATCAAGCTCACGTCCAAGCTTACGGTGATCCCTCTTTTTTGCCTCTTCGAGTTTCCTCAAATATTCATTTAGCTCTTCTTTTGAGGGGAAGGAAATTCCGTAAATTCTCTGTAAAACTGGTCCATGCTCGTCTCCTCTCCAGTAGCTTGAAGAGGATGAAAGAAGCTTGACAGTCTTCACAAATCCCGTGCTTGGAAGGTGTGGCCCACGACAGAGATCAACAAAATCCCCCTGCCAATAGACAGAAACTTTATCGTCTTCAATTTCATTTAGAATTTCGATCTTGTAGTCTTCTCCAAGTTTCTTAAACAGCTCAATGGCTTTCTCTTTTGGAAGTTCCTCCCTTTTCAGAGGAAGGTTTCTTTTTATAATTTCCTTCATCTTTTTCTCAATCTTCTTCAGGTCTTCGGGTGTGAATGTTCGGCCCTGTGTATCGAAGTCGTAGTAGAATCCGCTCTCGATTGCAGGACCTATGGTGACTTTCACGTCCGGGAAGAGTTCCTTAACAGCCTGAGCCATAATATGAGATGTTGTATGCCAATAGACTTCCCTCCCCTCGGGGGATGAGAAGTTAAGAAGCTCGATCTCATCGACATCTTCGGGCACGAGTGTCAGGTCCACAAGCCTGCCATCCACTTTCGCCACAAAGTAACCGTTTTTTCTGGCAAATTTTACAAGTTCGTCACGCTCAATTTCCAATACTTCACCGTTGGGAAGTTTAACCTTCATCTTTACACCTCATTTTGTGAGATTTAAACAGGTCTTAATATAATGTCCCCCCATAACATTGTCAACGAAAATTGGGGGTGAATGTAAATGATTTTGCGCTTTTGTCATCCATAATTATTGATTGATGTGAACACGTATTCAAACAGCGTTCCTTATCAAAGTTCGTGGGGGGATATTCTCTTCAGAACAAAAAATTTTATAATGTTGCCCCTCACCTTTATCCTCTCCCCGTATAAATTTATGCGGGGAGAGGAATTTTTAATGGAAGCAAGTGCTAACAATTATCCCATCATCAGCTTGTTGTTAATAGTTTTTTACCAAGCTTTGTTTGTCATTCAAAAGTACAGGCTTTGTTTTGAGCCATATCACAATGAAATCAATCCCTCCCCCACAGGCCAAGCCTGTGGGGGAGGGATTCAGGGAGGGGGTATTCCGCTTGAAAACTTTAAAATTTCAAGATGTAGCCCTCTCCCACTTCGTGGGAGAGGGAGTTTTATCAAAAGCTTAAGATAAAATCTCTCCCCGCAGCGATTTTATGCAGAGAGGTTTTTACCCCGCACACAAAATGTTGGAATAAGCCTGATAACACTTGTCAAATTCCCCCAAACTTCTAATAATAGAACTATGATTGCTGCAAGGTTGAGTTTTCCATCACAGTATTTCATAGGCCCGGGGATTCTCAAAAAGGGGCTTAAGGCTGTCCCTTCTCTGGGAAAAAGGACGGTTATTATCACTGGCAAAAGGTGGGCAATTGAAAGTGGAACCCTCGATAAGGTGATGAAAATACTTTCGGAAAATGGTGTGGAATCACATCACATTCCCGGTATATCCCCTAATCCCGACCACACAGAAATTGACAAAATGGCAGAGATGGTGAGAGAAATTGATCCGGACTTCCTCACGGGCCTCGGTGGTGGCAGTGTTCTTGATGCGACAAAGGCTATTTCCCTCGCAGCTCGCATGGAGCGAAAGATATGGAACCTGATCACTGAAAGGCCCAGAAAAGTGAATGCTTATCCTGTTGTTGCAATTTCTACCATCGCTGCCAGTGGATCTGACTTTGACGGAGCGGCAGTTGTTAATAACCGCTCCTTCAAGGCCAAACTACCTATTGGCTATCCGGAGCTTATTCCAAAAATTTCCATAATAGATGTCGAGCTGCACACATCTATTTCACCTTATTACACTGCTGTTGGCTGTGTGGATATCTTCTGCCAGTTCTATGAGCCCTACATAATGGGACAGGGACACTTCGAATATTCTGAAATCATGGCCCTTGAGGGGATGAAAAGGGTGGTCGAGGTCTGTCCACTTGTGATTGAAAATCCCGATGACGTAAATCTGCGCGGTGAGCTTGCTTATCTTGCTTCAATCTCCATGAGTGGCCTTGCACGGGTGGGTAGAGATGGTAAATTTTCCATGCACTGGCTGGAACACGTTTTATCCGGTCATTATCCGGAGATTCCTCACGCTCAGGGGCTTGCAACACTTCTTCCTCATTACACAAAGTTTTTCATCGAGCGGAGGCCGGAAGTCTTTGAAAGAGTAGCACATATGCTTAGTGACTCAATAGAAAATTTAGGGCCGTTTTTAGAAAACTGGCTGGAGAAAATAGGGGTGAGGAAAAGCTTACGCGAGCTCGGAGTAACGGAATCATCGCTTGAGCTCATGGCCCGCGATGTGATCAAGTATTACAGATGGGAGGAAGGCAAAGTTTCAGCTCCGATCCCAATGGATTTTAATGATGTGCTTGAGATTTACAGGATGGCGTATTGAGGGATTAAAATGGGGGCCGCACGCTTCGCGTGCGGCCCCCATTTAAATTCACAAAAACTTCCTCTCCTTCGCTGCTTTCTCAAGCTCCTCCCTGAAATCGGGATGGGCTATCTTTATCAACTCCCTCGCACGTTCCTTTAAATTTTTCCCATGCAGGAATGCCACTCCATACTCCGTAACAATATAGTGTACATCTGCACGGGTTGTCACAACACCTGCTCCCTGCTTCAAAACAGGCACAATCCTTGAAATGGTTCCACCTTTCGCCGTAGAAGGCAGTGCTATAATTGGCTTGCCGTTCTTT
>JALXCE010000021.1 GCA_026991055.1 Caldifarciminota bacterium
AAAACTTTCGAGAGTATATAATCTCTTGCCTGAGGGTCATTTTCTACATAGCTTATGAGTCTTGATAGTGCCCTTACGTTTCCCTGCTGGAATTTTTCAAGGAGGGTGTCAATCTCGCGCATAAAAAAAGAGTGCCGGGGGCGGGACTTGAACCCGCACGGGATTAGCTCCCACATGGCCCTCAACCATGCGCGTCTGCCTATTCCGCCACCCCGGCAAATCGGAGTTTAGTATAATTTTCTGAACAAATAATGTCAAGAAGGCTCCTTGCCTTCTTTTGACCTGAATTCCTCAATCATCTCTTTCAGGCGAGCAACCTTCAAGCCCTCGATCCTCTGGTCGTTCATCAGCACTGCTGGTGCCTTATCGCCGCAGCCGATGCATTGAACAATTTCGTAAGAGAACAAACCGTCTTCTGTTACCTCGTTTTCCTTGACTCCGAGCTCTTTATTGAAAAAATGAACAAGATCGAGAGCACCATTGATCATACATGTAAGCCCTGTGCAAATCTGGAAGTGGTATTTACCAACTGGTTTTAACTTGAAAAACTGGTAAAAGGTAGCAACCGAAATCACGTGATCAAGGGAGATTTCAAGGACGTCTGCAACAACTTTTGCGCCCTCTTCACTAACATAGCCATATTTTTCGACTACTTTATGAAGGGCAGGAATTATTGCCGACTCACCTTTTTTAAACTGATTTTTTATATCTTCAATCTCTTTGCGCAGTTCCATGGTCAATATGGTCCCGGAAGTTCAACATCTGCTCTGAGCGGGAAATCCTTTCTCAAAGGATGTCCCGGGAAATCGTCCCAGAGCAGGATTCTTCTTAAATCAGGATGGCCTTCAAATTCAATACCAAACATATCATAAACTTCTCTCTCGAGCCAACCAGCACCTTTCCAGAGTTGAGTAACAGAGCAAACTTTCTCACCGTCTTCAACAGGTACCTTCACACGAAGCCTTTCATGCGAACTCAAAGAATAAAGATTGTAAACCACTTCAAATCTGGGACTTTTTGGATACCAGTCCACAGCGGTCACGTCAACGAGGAAGTCAATTGAAAATTCTTTGCGTAGATATGTCAAGAATTCGATATTTTTTTCTTTTTTAACTGTGATTGTAATGTCTCCACGGAATTCTTTAATTTCTAAAATATCCTGTGCAAAGTCCTTTTTAATTCTTTCTAAATCAAGCATTCTCCGTCACTCCAGTTGAAGTCCACCCTTAAACCAGACGTAAAGAAGTCCTATGAAAAGAATAACGATAAAGAAGCCAACCTCAATGAGTCCGAGAAGGGCAAGTTTTTTCACTATAACGGCCCACGGGAATAAAAAAGCAACCTCAACATCGAAGAGAAGGAATAAGAGAGCCACAATAAAAAATCTCACCGAATATCTGCCGGGTTTTAGCCCTTCTGTCCTGATACCACATTCATAGGGCTCGTCTTTTGCCTGATTTTTGGATTTGGGACCAAATATATCAGATAAGATAATAATACCTGCGGCAACACTTACTCCCGCAACAAGCATCAAAATAATTGGTAAATATTGGTCAAGCATAGTGTCTGAATTATATCAATCTTTCTCTCGTCCTGTCAATTTTTCTGGAGTCTGATTAAAAAGTTTAGCCAGCACGCACAAAGTACATGGGGGAAGAATAAAGGCGAAAACAATTTACATCAAAACGAAATAATTTGGACACTCTCATTTTTCACTTAATTTACGGGAAAGAGTAAAATCTCGAACGTTGGTGAAGTCGATTCCCCAAATAAAAGTAACTGGTTCAATATTTGACTTAGATTTGTTTATCTTTTAAAATATCCGTAGGAGGTGCAAAATGGGATTAATTCTTATGCAACTATTATTGAGCCTATCCCTTGAAAAGGCGATAGGTTATACCGCTATGACTATTTCCATGACACAGTTGTTAATGGGGCATTACGGTCTTGATTATCATGAGGGAGAAAAAGTAGCTGCATCGCTCGCACTCATGCCAGTCTCGATATATCTTGGGGCTATGGACACATCTCCTTCTGATAAAAATTCGCTTCGAATTAAGGTGTCATATTCTAAATTTTCGGGTCAAACATGGCACAGAGACACAAGAGTGAAATTAGAATCCAGGGATTTCGCTACCACAACGCTGAGCATGTATTTCTTTCCGGATAGGCATTTAAATCTGGTGATAAGACTGTCAAAGCCCAAGTTGGTTAGTGCCATCAAAACGAGAAGTGGAATCCCTATCGGTAGATACGTGTCTGATAACACCACCGTGGTCGAGGCGCTTTTAAACCTATACACACCCTCCTGGAATAAAACAAGATTCTTCGTTTATGGAGGTTATGATCTGAGTGCGACAACAGACCTGGAGATCAAATATTTCAGTACCTATCATCCTGCCACAGAAAAGAACCTGCAATTCTATTCCCGCTCTATCGGTGGAGGTGTCGAGATAAATTTTCGTAAACTGTATTTTTCAGTCTCATACGAGGACCATGAATTTCGCATTCCTGTAAAATATGTAAGTCCGGATTTATTTTATTCTTCTGAAGAAAAATTTAAGTTCAAGGTAATCTCAGGAGGGATTGGCTATGCGTTTTAGATTCTTGATTATATCAATCCTGATTTTTTTGGTCTCTGCCTGTCAACAGCCTGAAATACCGGTTGTAGAA
>JALXCE010000022.1 GCA_026991055.1 Caldifarciminota bacterium
ATCACGGCTACATCCCCCGCATGAAAGCCGGTCTCAAAGCACTTGATCTCGATGATGAAAGGTTTGATGTAAAAATCATTCAGCAGGTGAATATCATCCGTGAGGGCAAGAAAGTCAGGATGTCCAAGCGCAGGGGAGAGCTTTACACCCTCAAGGAACTCCTCGACGAGGTAAATGTGGATGCGGCAAGATTTTTCTTCCTTCTAAGGTCCTATTCGTCCCATCTTGATTTCGATATTGACCTTGCGAAAGAAATTTCGGTTAAAAACCCGGTGTATTATGTTCAGTACGCGCATGCAAGGATTTCGAGTATATTCAAAAAGGCGGCAGCAAAGGGCGTGAGCGATAACGATGCAGACCTGGGACTTCTTACCACTCCAGAAGAAAGGTTGATAATGAGGGAGCTCCTCTTTTTCCCCGATGTTCTCGAGGAAATATCGGCAAAGCTGGAGCCCCATCTATTGACTTACTACCTCACCGGACTGGCCGAGAAATTTCACAATTATTATCAGAAACACACAGTGGCCGACCCTGCCAATCCGGAGCTCAGTGCAGCGAGGTTGAGGTTTGTAAAGGCTATTGCAAATGTGATAAAGACAGGGCTCGAGCTAATCGGTGTAAATGCACCGGAGGAGATGTAAATGCCGGTAGAATGGAGGGATAAGACGAGTATCAGACCAGTAAAAATCCACCGTGGGTATCTCAAGGACCCGGAAGGCTCAGTGCTATTTGAGATTGGAAACACAAAGGTTTTATGCACGGCAACCGTTCAGGACAGGGTGCCTAATTTTCTAAAAGGGACCGGTGAGGGCTGGCTTACTGCGGAGTATGCTCTTCTGCCCCGCTCCACACCCAAAAGAAATGTGAGGGAGGGCCGAACGGGACGATACGATGCACGCTCTGTCGAAATATCGAGAATGATCGGCAGGGCCCTGAGGGGTGTGCTTGACCTCACCAAACTCAAGGATTATTCGATCATTATAGATTGTGATGTTTTGCAGGCAGACGGAGGCACGCGCACAGCCTCGATCACAGCGGGATTCTGTGCCCTGTACGATGCAATTCAGTTTATGCTTCGAAACGGTCTGATAAAGGAGAACCCGATAAAGGAGTTTTTGGCTGCCATTTCAGTGGGCAAGGTCGGAAATGACCTCCTGCTTGATCTGTCCTACGAGGAGGACTTCCAGGCAGAGGTTGACCTGAATGTTGCAATGACGGAGAGCAAGAGGATTGTTGAAATTCAGGGAACTGCTGAGAAGAATCCATTTACTCCCGATGAATTAAACCAGATGGTCGAGCTTGCCTGGCAGGGCGTAAAACAACTCATCACCATCCAAAAAGAAACTCTCCTCAAGCCACAGGAAATATAAGGGGAAGAGCAGGTTCATTTCACTCTAAAATTCTCTTGACGGTTTATTCCCTTTTGATGCCTCAAATCAAAAGGAAACCATGGCCGTGCTTTTGTAACCTGTATCTACATCATAAATTCTCGAAAAAAGTCCTGGTAAACTGCAAATTTATCCCAAATACACCACATACCAAACATCCTAAAACTTGCCTTCATACATTTTGTCCATTAATATAACTGTACTGGACAAAAATTATAAAATTTGTCCAGTTAAAAAATTATGAAGGACATCATACTCAGGCAAAAATTTGAAAGAGATAGGTTCCTTTCACGAGAGTACGTTCCTCGGGAAAAACTGAACTATGCCAAACAGTGGCTTAATTCTGACCTTGTTAAAGTTATAGTCGGTCCCCGAAGGGCCGGGAAATCTACCTTCGCATTTATGCTTCTTAAAAATATCCCCTTCATGTATTTCAATTTTGATGAGGAAATAACACATGGTCTCGAAGATACGGACAGGCTTATGGAAAATCTACATGCAGTTTATGGTGACCTCAGAACTGTATTTTTTGACGAAATCCAGAATCTTCCCCGCTGGGAACTTTTCATAAACAGACTGCATAGAGAAGGATATAACGTAATACTAACGGGTTCAAATGCCAGGTTGTTGAGTACCGAAATAGCCACAGCGCTTACTGGAAGGCATATTCCCATTGAAATCATGCCCTTTAATTTCAGAGAATTCCTGAGTGCTCGTGGAGTTACAATTGATACTGAAGAACTAATCCTACCCCAGAGTAAGGGGACGCTATTAAATTTGGTTGATGAGTTTTTGTTGAATGGTGGATTCCCTGAAGTTGTGCTTAAAAACTTTGATCCGTTTGATTATTTGCGGATATTGTTTGAATCGATTGTATTCAAAGACATCGTAAGAAGGTACAATGTGAGATTCCCCAATCAAATAGTGTCACTTGCAGAATATCTCATTAACAATTTCGCTCGTTATTACACGTCGAGAAAAATTAAAAATGTTCTTGAAATGAGAAGTGTCACAACAGTGGAGAAGTACCTTTCCTATCTGGAGGATGCCTTTTTATTTGTGTATCTCAAACGATTCAATTACAAGCCTTCCACCAGGATAAAATCCCCACGAAAGGTATATGTTATCGATAATGGCTACATAATGGCCAAGTCCTTAAGATTTTCAAAAGACTATGGAAGACTAATGGAAAATCTGGTTTTCACTGAACTTATGAAGCGCGGTGTCAAACAGTTATTTTACTACAATACAAGGAATCGCAGAGAGGTTGACTTTG
>JALXCE010000023.1 GCA_026991055.1 Caldifarciminota bacterium
ACCCACGATAAGGGGGTGGAGAACGGAGAGATTCACAAGCTGGCATGGGATATATTCATGGAATGCACGGAAGAAGCTAAAAGGCTTAAGTTATACGGAGCCGGGCAGGACTTACTTACCGACACATTTAGTGGAAATATTAAGGGGATGGGACCGGGAACAGCCGAGATGGAGTTTGAAGAACGGCCAAGTGAGCCTGTGATAATCTTTATGGCGGACAAGACCTCACCGGGTGCATGGAACTACCCATTGTTCAAAATCTTTGCAGACCCATTTAATACTGCAGGACTGGTGATTGATCCCAAGCTTCATGGTGGATTTATTTTCGAGGTGATTGACGTATTTGAAAATAAGAAAGTAGAGTTCTCCATGCCGGAAGAGATGTATGACATGCTGTCACTGATTGGAGCTATGGAACACTACATCATTAAGTCGGTGAGGAGAAAATCTGATAACGAAATTGCTGCTGTTTCCTCGACTCAGAGGCTCTCTATGATGGCGGGAAGGTATGTAGGAAAGGACGACCCTGTTATGGTTGTCAGGGCCCAGTCTGGATTCCCGGCTGTAGGCGAGATTGTTGAACCTTTTGCCATGCCTCATCTTGTTGCGGGATGGATGAGAGGTTCACATCATGGGCCACTAATGCCGGTTGCATTCCATCAGGCCAATCCAACCAGGTTTGATGGTCCTCCACGTGTGATAGCTGCTGGTTTCCAGCTTGCTAATGGAAAGCTTATTGGCCCGAGAGATATGTTTGATGATCCTTCTTTTGATGAGGCGAGAAGAATAGCCAATCAGATGGCGAATTACATGAGGGCTATGGGACCGTTTGAGCCGCATCGAGTAGGTCTTGCAGAAATGGAATACACAACCCTTCCTGAGGTTTTAAAGAAACTCAAGGGAAGGTTTGTTGAAATGGAATAGAGGAGAGTGCGGGGCGGGGCGCCGAAGGCGCCCCGCCCCTGATTTTTAGCCATGAAAACCATAGGCCTTATCGGTGGAATGAGCTGGGAATCCTCAGCTGAGTACTACAGAATCATCAATGAAGAGGTAAATAGAAGACTTGGTGGTGTGCACTCGGCAAAGGTGATACTCTACAGCTTTGACTTCGCTGAAATTGAGGAACTTCAACATAGAGGAGAGTGGGAGAAGCTCACTCAAGTGATGATTGATGCTGCAAGAAGACTTGAGAATGCGGGAGCAGAAGTGCTTTTAATCTGCACCAATACCATGCATAAGATGTTTGATCAGGTTCAGGAAAATGTGGAAGTCTCCATGATACATATCGCTGATGCTACGGCGGAGGAAATAAAGAACAAGGGACTTAAAAAGGTGGGATTGCTGGGCACGAAGTTTACCATGGAAGGTGATTTTTACAGAAAAAGATTTGAAAATCATGGAATAGAAACAGTAATTCCAACAGAGGATGAGCGTGAGATAATACACAGGATTATTTATGACGAGCTTGTGGTTGGGATAATACGGGATGAAAGCAGGAAAAAGTATCTTGAAATAATAGAGCACCTGAAACAGCGGGGTGCCGAAGGGGTGGTCCTGGGTTGCACAGAAATACCATTACTTATCAAGCAGGAGCATGTGGACATACCGGTTTTTGATACGACCAGAATACACGCCCTGAAAGCGGTAGATTTTGCCCTCCAGAAATAGATACCTTGTGCTAAGTGCAAGGGAGTGAAAATTTGGCAGAAATCTTGTGGAATCTCAGGCGGAAGATGCGTCAAGGACGCCTTTTAAAACTTCCTCTCGTTTATAGTTCAGATAATTGTAAAAGTTTTCGAGATTTTCAACGACATCTCTATCAGGCAATTTCTCCAATAATTTTATGCCGTTATCGAGAAATACTTTTGCCTTCCCGAGAGCATATTCATAGCCATCATTTTCGATCACAAACCTTTTGAGTTCCTCGAGCTCCATGTCAAGGGATATTTCATGGTGGTTACTTGAGTTTATGAGTGCACCAATTACTGGAAGGGTTATTTTTTCGAGGCTTATGTCGCTATCAGTATCGGAGAAAAGGTCTTCGCAGTCGTCAATGATCTGATACGCCATGCCAAAGTTGTAGCCCAATTTCCGGGCCGTTTCCTGAACTTCTGAATTCATTCCGCGCCATAGGGCTCCAAGCTTAAAACTTGCTTCAAACAACGAGGCAGTTTTCTTGTAAATGACTTTATAATAAAAATCTTCCTTTAACCTGTCCTCAAATTTAAGGATTTCCTCAAGGAACTCGCCTTCAACCATAACAAGCACCGATGAGAGGAAAACATCCATTATATCAGGATTCCTAAGCTCATTTGTGGCCATAATTGCCCTTGAAAAGACAAAGTCTCCGGCAAGAACAGCGACAGAGTTGCCAAAGCGGTAGTTCAGGGCAAGGTTGTCTCTCCTAAACTGTGCCTCATCCACAATATCATCATGTATGAGGGATGATGCATGAATGAGTTCGATGGCCGTTGCAAGAATAATGGCACCTCTCTCAAGGCCTGTGTATGCCCTTGCCATAAATAGTAGTGAGGCAGGCCTTAATCTTTTGCCCATTGAAATGTATTTTTTAAGAGGGAAATCGTAATCAATGGACAGTCTATTAACAATCTCTTCCTCTACTTTGTGTAGAGAAGGCAGAATAGGTTCATATACCTGTTCGA
>JALXCE010000024.1 GCA_026991055.1 Caldifarciminota bacterium
GGGGTAAAAGCTCAGGGAATACCTCAAATAGAACCTCTGTTTCGACCATCAAGTCAAGTGCACGGGGTAGGCATTTACCGGCGAATATTTCCATTATTTCAAAGTGAATTCTTTCGGGGGCGACTCTTGCAAGTTCATTTTTTAATTCCCTGAACCAGTTCAAAGTTTCGGGTTCTATCTCAAAGCAGAATTTTGACAGGAACCTGAAGCCTCTAAGGATTCTCAGGGGATCGCTTGATATGTTTTCTTTCGAAAACGAGCGTATTAAGCCATGTTTTAAATCTTCAAGTCCTCCTGTAGGGTCAATAAGTTTGCCTGGCTCATTAATGTAAACGGCCATGGAATTTATTGTAAAATCACGGATTTTTAGATCCTCTATGATGCTCGCCCCTTTTATAGAGGCGACATCCATCCAGGCATCCTGTCCGAGGATTATTCTAAACTGCCCCATCTCCTCTTTAAGCGGAACGATTCTATTCCTGAACCTCTCCTTAAATTTCTTTAAGAATTCATCAAGGTTCCCCTCAACTGCTATGTCAATGTCATTCGAGACGGATTTTTGCACCATTTCATCGAGATTTTCAGGGATATGGTAGGAGGTGGACATAAGGAGATCTCGTATAAATCCACCTACAAAATAAACTTTGCCCTCAAAGTTTTTCAGAAATTCCAGAATTTTCGGGTTCATTTTATTTAAGGACGATGAGTTTTTTCTGGTAAACTTTCTTGCCAAGGATTGCCCGGATGAAATATGTCCCGGGCTTTAAGTCCTCGGTGTTAAAGAGTAGGCGATGAGTTCCAGACCCTTTAAAGCCTGAGTCAATTAAATACAGGGTCTGTCCTCCACTGTTGATCAACTCGATTTTAACAAATACCGGACTTTTCAGATTGTACTCAATGGATGTGAGAGCACCTGTTGGATTGGGATAAAGTTTGAGGAGACCGGAGTCTGGCTTTGCGATTTCCGCTACAGGAGCACTTAGGGAGATTTTGTAAGTGGTATCAGCTACAAGATCATACAGCACGGTGATTCCTGAGTCAGGACTGTAAATTTCGATAGAATCAATCTCCTGAGGGGCACTAAAAACAATTTCATCCCCTTTGAAAACCCTTGTCTCTATGCCGAGATCCGAGTAAAGCCGCGCTACCGAGAGCCAGGAGTTGGAAATAGGATAGATCTTCAATGCGACAAAATGGGCATCTTGAAGCTCGTTCTCAGCCAGAATAAGCCTATCCCCGTCATAGAATGCAACATCAGGGATATTGTCATTGTTAAAATCGCATTCAAAAATACTGAAGGTTCTACCTATATCCTCTGAAATCGAGACAAAGGTATTGGGCTCAAAGTTGCCGTTACCTGTATTTCTGAGGATTGAAAAACTGTGGTCAGTGAATAGCACGGCAATATCCTCGTAGGTATCCATATCAAAATCACTAACTGTGAAGTCAGCGACATTATCTGCCATGACTTCGCTTGAATCGTCCATAATTGAGAGGGTGCCGTCAGGGCTGAGGCTTACAATATCGAGTCTGCCATCGTTATTCATATCTGCTACTTCAATTTTGCTTGACTTTTGTTGTCTTACTTCAAAGACCTGTGGTGGTATTCCTTTTTCTTTACCAAAAGTTTTAAGTGAGCTATCCGAAGCGAGAAGATATTCGAGCACACCTGATTGATTTTTTATGGGAATAAACTTCCTGCTCATTGACTGGAGAGCCACAGGAACATATTCAAAGCCGCCTTCTCCGAGAAAAACCACATCTCCACTCCCGGGATTTGAAAGGTAAAGATCAAGGATACCGTCCCTATTAAAATCAACTACCGCAAGAGAGGTGAAACCTGAGGAAACAAGCGTATGGTCGAATGCCTGTGTAAACCCGTCTATCCCCGTGTTTTTCAATATTTTTAGCTCTTTCCCTTCCTCGAGTATAGCTATATCTTCACTCCCGTCACCGTTCAAATCCGCTGTTTCAAAGTCTGTAATCTTGGCTGAGGTGCTTACAGGAATTTCCACATACAATCCATGGGTGTCGTTCTGGAAGAATAAAAGCCCATTACTTGTTGACGCAAGGATATCCTTAGCGCCATCTCTATTGAGGTCTGTGAAAATAATTTTTGTAGCGAGGGGAATATCCACAGTTTTGACAATTTTAAAATTTGGCAAACTGAATGTAAGAATTAGTGCAAGGAAGAATTCCATAGTGGTTTTATGTTAATTTTACCGCACTGATTTTTCAATGGTAAAGAGAGGGTTGGAAAATACCCCCTTCCCTGCCTCCCCCCACGCACTTTGTGCGTGGGGGGAGGAGACAGGTGGGGGGAATTCATCTTTAAATCTGATTTTCTCTAAATTTTTCCGAGCAGACTCGTGGTAAAAGCAGTTACCAGGGTGCTTTTTCTTCTCTGTCCTCAAGGAAATATTTAAGCGTCAGGCCCTGCTCGTCTATTACTCCGTAGGTAAAATGCCAGAGCCAATCGCCTGTGGACATAAAGATTCCGTGGTCAAACTTTTTTATGAGGGGATAATGGATGTGGCCATGGACTACCGCATCGTATCCATCCTTTAAAATTTCATGAACCGTGGGATTCACAGGATTTTTTAACTCTTCTCTGATTGACCTCACACGGGATTGCCTGGAGACAAAATGGGCAAGTGCCACACCGAGATCAGGATGTAATAACCGATACAGAAATTTTGAGACTCTATTCCCCATGATGAGTCTCGTTAATCTGCCGCCGAGGTCAGTTTTTCTTAAGACATCTCCGTGGGCAAGGAATATCTTCTTTCCGGCAAATTGGAGCTCAAAATCCTCGGGATAGACTTCTATCCCTATACTTTCAAGGAATCCATTTGCCCACATATCGTGATTCCCGCCCACAAAAATCACTCTATGATTTGTAGTGAAATCCGATAAACGCTTCAAAACATCAAAGTAGATTTTGGGGATGACGCTCTTGTATTCAAACCAGAAATCGAAGATATCCCCAAGCAGGACAAGCACATCTGCCTCATTTTTTATATTCTCGAGGAAACTGAAGAAGCGCTCCCTCCTCTCAAGATCAGGAAACTCAGGCAATTCCAGGCCAAAATGACTATCTGACACGATAAATATTTTCAATTTCCAACCCTCTTTACACGAGAATGATAAATCAATCCCACAACGGGCTCAACTACGAAAATCGGCAGGAGCCATAAAAAAGAGGCCCCAAGTTTCCACATAAGGAGTGCAGTGGAATTGTAGAAAAGTGAAATCATACTCATCCCGGTTGTGTTTAAATAACTCTTCACATCTACCTTTTCCGGGAAGTCGCCGGTCTTTTTTAACATAAGGAACGGGAGAAGAGAACCTACAGCCGGGATTAAATACAGGAAAAGGATATTGGTATTGGCTCCGCCGCTTCTAAAGTAATAAACCGTCAAAAAAACAATAGTTTCCGGCAGAATAATAAGGAAAATGTAGGCCAGCATTGTCAGTATTTTAAACAAAAAGGTGTGATATTACACCCACCTATTTATCTGGTGATGAGATACCGTAGCTCTTAAGCTTTCGATAAAGTGTGGAAGTGTCGATCCCGAGGGCCTCGGCCGCCCGTTTTTTGTTCCATTTAAAGACATCAAGTGCCTTGAGAATATACCGCTTTTCAAGCTCATCAAGGGTTATGATGGTTTCCTTAGTCAGATTTTCAATTTCCTCTTCAGAAAAAGTGGCAATTCCTGCTTTATCCCTGATATTGTCTGGTAGCACATCCACGTCTATTACGTCCCCAGGTGACATGATGTACATGCTCTCTATGGTGTTTTCGAGCTCTCTCACGTTACCCGGCCAATCATACTGCATAAAGATGTTAAGCACCCTGCTGGTGATAGTTTTGGAACCCATCCCGTATTTCAACTCCATCCTTTTCAGGAAATAGTTTACAAGAAGGGGGATATCACTTTTTCTCTCCCTCAGGGGTGGCAGATTAATTCTCACAACATTAAGCCGGTAATAAAGGTCTTCCCGAAACTCTCCTTTTCTCATCAATTCCTCGAGGTTCTTGTTTGTGGCGGCGATTACCCTGACATCAACCTTTTTCATCTTTTCTGAACCGACCGGGAAAAACTCGCCCTCCTGAAGCACTCTCAATAGTTTTACCTGTATCCTTGGAGAGGCTTCGGCTATTTCATCAAGGAAAATCGTGCCTTCGTGTGCCTGCTCAAAAAGCCCTATTTTATTTTTGTAGGCTCCGGTAAAGGACCCCTTAACATGCCCGAAAAGTTCAGATTCCACAAGGTCTTCCGGGATTGCTCCTATATTGACTGCGACAAAGGGGCCACCTGCTCGCTTGCTCATCTTGTGGATGGCATTGGCGATGAGCTCCTTCCCTGTGCCACTTTCACCGGTGATAAGAACATTTACATCAGATTTTGCAACAGTTTTCGCTGTCTGAAGGGCCCTCAGAAATTTTTCGTCTTTTCCAATAATGTCCGGGAATATCAGCGCTTTATACCTTTCTACCTCTTTTTTCAGCTCTATGTTCTCAAGCTTTACCCTTCTTGCCTCGAGGGCCCTTTTTGTAATCAGATTGATCTCTTCCAGTTTCAGGGGTTTTGTCAGGTAATCGTAGGCACCAAGTTTTATGGCCTCCACGGCTGAATTTATACTTCCGTAGCCTGTGATGATGACAACCTGCACATAAGGGTCAATTTTTTTAATGTACCTCAGCACATCCATTCCGTTCTCTTCGTAGCCTTTAAACACCAGGTCCAGCAGTACGAGGTCCGGTTTCCATGACTCAACGAGTTTTTTGGTATCATTGGGGTTTGCCGCTGTTTTTATCTCGTATCCTTCATCCTTTAAAACAGCGCTTAGAAGCCTAATGATATTGGGCTCGTCATCAGCTAACAGGATTTTCTCTTTCTCCATTCCCTTTGCCCCTGTATTTTTTGAGTAAAATCACGAAAGCTGTTCCTACTCCCTCATAAGAATACAATTTTAGTTCACCACCGTTCAATTCCACAAGTCTTTTAACAATGCTCAAGCCAATACCTGTCCCCTCTTTTTTAGTTGTAAAAAATGGCAGGAAGACCCTGTCGATATCCTCATAAGGAATTCCAGGGCCGTTGTCCTCGACTATAACCGCAACTTCATCTTCTTTAATTTCCAGTGGAATTTCATGCCCGGTTTTGTTAAAGATAACATAAGGCTTTGTACCATCGGCAAGAACTATGCTGATAAATCCTTTCTTTTTCTCAGATCCGATAATCGCCTCGTAGGCATTTCTCACCAGATTAAGTAAAACCTGCTCAAGATTGCTTTTGCTAAATTCTACAAAGACGTCAGGACTTGCAATGTTTGAAATCAAGTAGTTAACTGCTTCAACATCCGCAATTGCCTGAGCCGCATTCTGTGCAATAGTTGAGAACTCTTTGCCAATAGGAAAGATCGAAGGTTTAAAATCACCGCCACTTGTAAACATTTGGAGAGTATCAACGAAATTAGTGATCCTTACGATGTCCTCTTCTGCAACTTCAAAAATGTCCTTCTCATTGGGAGTGAGCTCAAGGTTGTTCCTTCTAAAAATTTCCTGAGCCTTCCCAATGGCGACGCTCAATGAATTTAAAGGTATTCTTATCTCATGACCTATCTGGGCTGTAAATTCTCCGATGGCTGAGTATCTATCCTTTACCCTCAATCTTCTTTCCATCTCCTTAACTTCAGTTATATCCTGGAAAACAACGATCACGTATTTTATGTTCTCGTCCAGCTCGTCCCATACGTAGGAAAGTGAAAGACCTATGGGTTTCGCCTTCTTTTCGCACTTTATGGTGATTTCTTCCCTGTCAATGGTGTCCAGATTTTTTATTGCATTTTCCAGCTTTTCTGCAAAGTCAGGTTTCAACATTTTGAGTTCATCCATGTTAGTTGGCGGAATTTTCTTGAGCCCCAGAATGGTCTTTGCTGAATTGTTGAGGTAGAGAATGTTTCCCCGGGGATCAAACACGATAAGTCCGCTATTGAGACTGTCCACGATGTTTTTGAGGTCTACCTTGGCCTGAGCCGCCTCAGCCTTGGCTTCCTGTGCCTCAATTTTTGACCTCTCCAGAAATCTACTCGCGTAGGTGAGAAGAGCACCTACAACCATAAAGAAGATTACTTTGAGGGTGACGATCACGTTGATCTGGAGTGAGCGAAGTTTCTTTAGGTCCTCAGGGGAGATAAAGCCTTTGTAAGGTGTATTGATCCCGAAGTAGTTAAGAGTGGCAATGGCAAATACGGTTAAAATCACCAGTGTTGTGAAGAATATCACGCCTTCATAGGCAAAAAAGCCAAATGCCTCAAAGAGGATGAAAAAGTAGAGATAAAGAAAATCGCTGAATATTCCGCCTGTGAAGAAGACCGTCGTGGTGATGATGATGTAGTCCAGGAAGAGTGACAGTGCAACGTATTCATGTGCGAGGTCGTTGTTTTTAAATCTGTCGTAGAAATGAAGTGATAAAATTGAAATGCCCAGAAAAATGAGGACGAGAAGACCGATTTGACCTGATGAATGGTGTTTTAGAAGTGGATAAACGGACAGCAAAATTGCAGCCACTATCAGGACGCGGGATAAGGTTACAAGTTTGAAAATTGCTATTGAGTCCCGCTTGAAGAAAAAGTCGTCTGCGAATAAATTCCGCGATGAAAATCTCATTTTATTGCCGAGGCGAGATTGAATATTGGCAAGTACATTGCAAGAAGAATACCACCAACCACTCCCCCGATAAATACGAGCATTACGGGTTCAATTATAGATGTCAGTGCGCTTGTCGCGGCATCCACCTCTTCTTCGTAAAAATCTGAGACCTTGTTAAGCATATCACTCAATCTACCGGTTTTCTCACCGATCTCGATGAGCTGCGTCACAAGAGGAGGGAATACACCGCTCTGTCTCAGGGGCCCCGCAATACTTTTACCTTCACCTACACTCTTTCTGGCTTTCAAGATAGCGGTTTCAATTACATAGTTACCTGCTGTCTGGGCTGAAATCTCGAGCGCATCAAGGATGGAGACGCCACTATTGACGAGTACCCCGAGAGTCCTTGTGAATCTTGCTATTGCGTTTTTCTTTATTAAATTACCGAAAATCGGCATTCTCAGAACGATGTTGTCCCAGATTTTCTTACCGCCCGGAGAATTTTTCCATCGCTTGAAAGCGTATGCCGCTACTATCGTTCCCACAGTGAGGTAAATTATGTTGTGTCGCAGGTAGTTGCTTAAATTCATAACAAACTGCGTTGGGCCGGGGAGTTTCATTCCGACACTTTCGTAGAGTGATGCAAAGGTTGGAATGAGGAAAATCAGGAGTATCAAGACAACAATGATGGCGATAAAGAAAATTACAACCGGATAGGCCATTGCGGATTTAATCTTTGACCTGAGCTTGTAAATCTTTTCATAATGCTCTGAAATTTTCATAAGGGTTTCTGCAAGGATACCCCCTGTCTCTCCTACCTCTATCATGCTAATGGCGAGAGGCCCAAATACCTTCGAATATTTTTTCATTGCCGAGGTGAGGGTTTTACCCTGCTCCACCTCAGTCCTGATGTCAATCAATATGTTTTTAAGCCTTTTATTTGAAGTTTGCTCGGCAAGGATGAATAGGGTTTCCACCACCGGTATGCCGGCGTTCAGCATGGTGGAAAACTGCCTTGTTACAATTGAGAGGTCCCGGTAGGAAACACCACCAAAGAGAGAGAATCCTCCGGGCTTCTCACGAATTTCAAATACTCCAATACCCTTGGAGCGAAGCTTATCTACAGCCTCGTTTACATTTTTCGCTCTTATGCTGCCTTTAACGATTTTTCCTGACTGTGTTCCCTGCCAGACAAACGTTGGCATTATCGACCTATCAGCACGGTTTGTTTGTACATTCTCTCAAGCTCTTCCTTATTCGGGGAATTCAGAATAGCCACGTCAAATGTAATTAATCTTTTCTTCAAAAGTTCGAGTAGAGACATATTCATTGTCATCATTCCCAGCTTCCTATTGGTCTGAATCACTCCGTAAATCTCGTGGATTCTCGATTCTCTGATCATTGTCCTGATAGCTGGAGTTACGACCATAATCTCAGTGGCAAGGACCATTCCCTTACCGTCCGCCCTTGGCAGGAGTTTTTGAGAAACAGCACCTCTCAACACCTGAGATATCTGGACTCTGACCTGATCCTGCTGGTGTGGTGGAAAAACGTCTATCATTCGGTTGACCGTCTCTGCCACTGAGCTGGTATGAAGAGTTGCGAGGACGAGGTGACCGGTTTCTGCAGCAGTGAGGGCTGCTTCAATGGTTTCAAGGTCTCTCATCTCACCGATCATGATGACATCAGGGTCCTGCCTCAAGGCATACTTTAAAGCGTTTGCAAATGTCAGCGTATCCTGACCCACTTCTCTTTGAACCACTATGGATTTCTTGTTTTTGTGAAGATATTCAATAGGGTCTTCCACTGTGATGATGTGCAGGGCCTTCTCTGAGTTAATTTTGTCGATCATTGCGGCGAGAGTGGTTGATTTACCACTGCCCGTGGGTCCTGTAACCAGGACAAGTCCTGTGTTATGGTTTGTAAAATCAATGATGGCTTTGGGAAGTCCAAGCTTTTCAGCAGAGGGTACTTCTATTGGTATTCGTCTGATGGCTATTGCTACGGTTCCCCTCTGAAAAAATGCATTTGCCCTAAATCTACTCAACTTTGGTATGGATATTGCAAAGTCCAGCTCCCTATTTTCCTCAAACTTCTTTTTCTGAAACTCTGTCAGAATGTTGTAAACGAGCAGTCGCGTGTCATTGCCCGTGAGGACCGGGAACTGTCGCATTGGAATGAGCTTTTGATTTATCCTTAAAACAGGAGGTGCCCCGGCACTTATATGAAGGTCCGAGGCATTTA